>DASXQD010000025.1:0-4694 GCA_036493195.1 Gemmatimonadaceae bacterium
GTCGAAGACGAGCCCGAGAATTCCCGAGGGGATGACTCCGCGAACGTTGTTGTCGTTCTGCGGCAGCCGAAGGCGATTCTGGCCGTACGAGCTGTTCACCGTGAGGTCGAATTTCGGACTGAGGTGAGCGGTCGCGTTGGCGCGCAACGTGGCATGACGGAGCTTGTTGATCTCGTACACGCCCTGGTCCTTGTCGAACTGGCCGCTGAGGTAATACGTCATCGCCTCGCTGCCACCACTCACTGAAAGACCGTAATTCTGCGTGCTCCCCGTGACGAACGGGCTGTTCGTCTCGAGGGGATTGAAACTCTGCAGGTCAGTGTACCTGCAGAATCCGGCCGCCTGAAATTCGGTAATGCACGGCACGCCAACAGTGCTCTGCGAGAACGCGGTGTCGCCGTCCTCGACGTCGACGACGCCATAGTTGCTCGGAAACTTGATATAGTTCGACACCGAGCCTCCAGCAGCGTGCGCGCTCCACTGCGCCCTGCCGTTCGAGCCGCGCTTCGTCGTGATCTGGACCACGCCGTTCGCGGCCGCGGTGCCGTACAGCGACGACGCCGCCGGACCCTTGATGACGTTGATCGTCTCGATGTCTTCGGGATTGATGTCGTCGAGCCGCGACGGCACCTGTCCGCCAACGGCGATCGTCGAGGAGCCCTCGTTTCCGTTCGCACGCACGCCATCGATGATGATGAGCGGATCGTTGTCGAGCGAAATGGAGTTCGAGCCGCGAATGCGAATGCGTGTGCCCGCGCCAAGTGTGCCGCCATCCGACTGCGCGACAACTCCCGGCGTGCGAGATGTGAGCAGCTCCGAGAAGCTGTTCACCGGAGCGAGGTTTACCGAGTCCATATTGATGGTGCCAATCGACACCGGCTGCTCGCGCTTCGTCTCCGACGCGCCCGTTGCGCTGATGACCACCTCATCCAGTTTTGAGGGCGTCGAGCCCAGCGCAAAATCCGCGGTCACCGTTCCACTCGCCGGGACCGTCACGGTCTGTGTGGTGGCCTTGTAGCCAATGCGCGTCGCCCGAAGCGTGACCGGGCCTGCCGCGACGCCACGCAGCGAGTAGGTACCCTGCTCCGTCGTCAGTGCGCCGCGTGTGGTTCCGACGATGAACACCTGTGCACTCGGCACCGGATTATTTGTGGCTTGATCAGTAACCTTTCCCGTGATCGTGCCCTGCTGTGCGAGTGCCGTTGCTGGCACGAGCCAAACTCCAACGGCGAGCGCATACAGACGAAATCGTGTACGCATGAGCGGCCTCTTCGTGGCTGCGTGCAGCGCGCTGCGCCGCACTCAGCTGCGTGGTAGGTGCCGGATCGCGCGAGATCCGGCGAGAAGAAGGAACCGGTACTCCACGTGCGGCTACATCACCTCCCCGGGGCGCAAAGGATCGAGTCGGAATTCGCCCGCATGACTCGATGTCTCGGAACACAGAAGCGAACACACGAATACAACACACGGACGCATCTGGTCAGCGTCGTGTTCGCCGCGTCAACAATCGGTTAACACCCACGTGATGGCGCACGCAACTGTGCGCGTCAAGGGGACGCGGGTGAATAGCGGGCCCGGCGGGGTGAAGAACCTTTAATCCGGGGTGGTCGGAAGAGCCAGCGGAGGACTACCCTTGAGCGTCCGCCCTCTCACTCCCCGCACTCATGCGCATCGATTCCGCATGATGTCCGCAGCGTGTCGTCAGCCGCCGACCTGTGAGAGTGCTCGCAACCCGCCCACGCGCATCTGCAGCAGCGCGTGCTCCTTTGGCTTCGACGCAAGCGCAGCCGCGTACACGGGAGCGAGTGGCTCGCCCGCGCGCAACACGTCGCGAAAGCTCACCTCTTCCTCGCCGTACAGGCACGTGCGCAGCCGTCCATCCGCCGTGAGGCGAACCCGGTTGCAATCACCGCAGTAGGTGTGACTCATCGGCGTGATCACGCCGACGCTGCCCGGCGCTCCCGCACATCGATAGTACGCCGCCGGTCCGTTGCCGCGCGCGGGGCCCGGGTCGGCCGCGAGCTCGCCCAGCTTCGACAGCCGCGCGAGAATCTCATCGCTCGGCACCACGTGCTCGAAGGTCAAGCTCGCCATCTCGCCCACCGGCATCAGCTCGATGAAGCGAACGTGCCACGGATGCTCGATCGTGAGCCGCGCAAAATCCTCGATCTCGTCATCGTTGATGCCGCGCATCACGACCATGTTGATCTTCACCGGCCCCAGCCCCGCGCGCTCCGCCGCACCCGCCGCATCCATCGGTGAGAACTTGAGCGAGCGCCGGGCAATCTCGCGAATGCGCTCCGGCTTCAGGCTGTCCGCACTCATGTTCACGCGATCGAGTCCCGCGGCCTTCAGCTCCTCCGCCATCTCCGGAAGCTTCACGCCATTCGTCGACAGTGCGATGTCCTCGATCCCCGGCACCGCACGCAGCATCGCGATCAGTGTCGAGAGCTGCGGACGAATCGTCGGCTCGCCGCCGGTGATGCGCAACCGGCTCACGCCGAGCGGCGCGAGCTGGCGCACGACCTCCGTGATCTCCTCGTAGCTGAGTATCTCCTCGCGCGGCAACCACGGCAGCCCCTCGAGCGGCATGCAGTACGCGCATCGGAAGTTGCAGCGGTCCGTCACCGATATGCGGAGGTACTCGATGCGCCGCCCGAATTGGTCCGTGGATCCGGCGCTCACGTTCGATGCTCCTGTGCGGCGCCCGCTTGCGGGACGCCACTCGCATTCACCCACTCGCTCGAGCCATCCACATAACCCTCGCGCTTCCAGATTGGCAGCCGCCGCTTCACTTCCTCGATGATGAACCGAGATGCCTCGTACGCGGGCGCGCGGTGCGCGTGCGCAACGACGATCGCGATGCTCGCCTCGCCGAGCGTGAGAGTGCCGAGCCGATGCTCGATCGCGAGATGCGCGATTCCGTACGCGCTCGCGCATTCGCTCGCGATCGCCGCCAGCTCACGCTCGGCCATCTCGCCGTACGCGCTGTATTCGATTCCGGTCACTGCGCGCCCATCGTTCACTTCACGCACGTGCCCCACAAACGCGACCGTTGCGCCATTGGCAGTCTCCTGCACCTCGGCGAGCAGCGCGGCGACATCGATCGCACGACGAACGATCGCGGAACGGATACTCATCCGCCGGCCACCGGAGGAATGATCGCGACCTCGTCGCCGTTCGCCACGCGCTGATCCGCACGCGCGTAGGTGAGATTCACGGCCACGAGCGGCGATGGCGGGAGCGCTGCTCCGCCGGGAAGTGCGCGCAGCTGCGCCACGACTTCACCGACCGTCGCGCTCCCGGGGAACGCGAGCTCGAGTCGATCGCTGCCGAGTGCTTCGGCGTATGAGGCGAACAGCAATGCGGTTACGGTCATTGATTGAATGTTGAGTCGCAGCGACAGCGCCTACAAGGTGAGCGGCGCGCGGATCTCCCTGCCCTGAATGCAAAGCGCCCCGCTCGCGTTTCCACGAATCGGGGCGCCACGAGTGCAGCTAAGAAGTCAGGCCGGCTGATCCGAGAACGATGCTTCATCCTCTTCAGCAACGAGCGCGCGCAACTCCTTGGAAGGCTTGAACACAGGCACTGGACGCGCGGACACTTCCACGGGCGATCCGGTGCGTGGGTTTCTCGCCATGCGCGTTTTGCGCTGGCGAATCTTGAAGGTGCCAAAGCCGCGCACTTCGATATTTTTTTGTTCCTTCAGCGCGTCTTTGATGGCATCCAGAAAGGCATCGACGACACGCGCGCAGTCCTTTTTCGAGATCATCGGGCCAGCCGTTTTCGAGATCTGGGCCGTGACGTGCTCGACAAGGTCGGCTTTGGTCATTCGTAACCTCGGGGTGGCGATCGCCGAGTGGCCGATCGTGCGACGAAAGTATGACGTTAACCGTTGTGTGTCAAGCGTTTGGCTCATTCGCTGCCCCGCCCGAGCGAACGGCCTTCAGGAACTCCCCGAACAGCGGCCGCGCGTCGTGGGGGCCCGGAGCGGCCTCCGGGTGATACTGAACCGCGAAGATCGGCAGCTCCCTGTGCATGAGCCCCTCTACCGTCCCGTCGTTCAGGTTCACGTGCGTCACCCGCAGGGCCGGCGCACCCGGGATCCCCCTTTCGTCCCCCACCACGGCGAACCCGTGATTCTGGGACGTGATCAGCACCCGATCCGTATCCACCTCGCGCACCGGATGATTTCCACCCCGGTGGCCATACGGCATTTTCTGGGTTCCCGCGCCAAAAGTGAGCCCGAGCAGCTGATGCCCCAGGCAAATCCCCAGAATGGGCACCTGTTGCTCAGCTAGAGATCGAATGATTGCCGGTGCGTACTCCACGGCGGCCGGGTCGCCGGGCCCGTTGGCGAGGAACACGCCGTCCGGCGCGCTCTCCAACACCGCCTCAGCCGGCGTCTCCGCCGGCACCACCGTCACTCGGCACCCATTCTCGGCGAAGAGTCGCAGAATGTTGCGCTTGATCCCGTAGTCGTAGGCAACGATGTGCGAGGGCGCATTCGGATCGCCCCATGTGTACCGCTCGCGCGTGGAGGCGCGTGACGCGAGGTCGAGCCCCTCCATGGACGGACACGCGTCGAGCGCAGCCAGCGCTTCGCGATCGGGCTCAGTTCCCGGGGCGATCACGCCACGCATGACACCGGCCGACCTCAGATGTCGAGTGAGGCGGCGAGTGTCAACTTCTTC
>DASXQD010000026.1:0-2366 GCA_036493195.1 Gemmatimonadaceae bacterium
TCGTCGACCACGACGTTGACGCCGCGCTTGCCGGTTCGCTCGCGAATCGCGCTCACGATGTCGGTTGTGCGATGATTGAACGTTTCGTCCGCGCCGAGCTCGCGCGCGCGCGCGAGCTTCGCGTCGCTCGATGAGATCGCCCACACGCGCGCGCCGAGGCGCTTCGCGATCTGCAGCGCGGCGATCGCGACGCCACCCCCGATCCCCCAGATGAGCACCGTCTCGCCGGCGTGCACCCGCGCGCGCGTGACGATCATTCGCCATGCGGTGAGGGTTGCAAGCGTGAACGCGGCCGCTCTGTCCCAGGACACGGCCGCAGGCACGCGACGAAGGTTGGCCGCGGGAACAACGATGTATTCGGCGGCCGTTCCCGGCAGATGCTCGCCCAGAATACGAAAGTGCTCGCACAGCGACTGCTCGCCAGCGTTGCAGAAGTCGCAGCTTCGATCGCTGATGCCGGGATTGATCATCACGCGATCACCCCGAGAGAGCTCGTGCACGCCGCTGCCGACCTCGTCGACGGTTCCGGCCCCGTCCGCGCAGACGACCCATCGTGGACGCATGGTCATTCCCGGAAGCCCGCGCAGCACGAAGAGATCGAGATGATTGAGCGCGACGGCGTGGATGCGCACACGCACGTCGGACGGCGCACCGAGCGAAGGAATCGGAAGATCGGTGACGATCTGCAGCTGCTCCAACCCACCCTGGGCGGAGACCGTGAGCGCTCGCACGCCTTGGTGGTCCCGTTATATTGAGTAGCGAATGGTAAGACGCAGCGACGCGGCGAGCAACGCGATTCCCCACGTGGCGGCGCTGCGTCCTCGACACTCTGATGACGGCGGAATGATCTCGATCAAGGTACCACCGCTTGGCGAGTCGATCGTGGAAGCGACGATCTCGCGGTGGTTGAAGAAGGAAGGCGATGTCGTCGCACAGAACGAATCGCTGGTGGAGCTCGAGACCGACAAGATCACGGTCGAGGTGCCGGCGTTCAAGGCGGGCGTGCTGACGAAGCAGCAGAAGAAGGAAGGCGACGTCGTGTCGGTGGGCGAGGAGATCGGACAGATCGATGAGAGCGCGAGCGTGGGAGCGAGCGCACCAGCGGCTTCGCCGGCTCCGGCAAAGACGCCGCAAGCGGCTCCTGCTGCTGCGCCATCTCCTGCGCCATCTCCCGCACCCGCGCGCGCGCCAGCAGCGGCCGCCCGGAGTGTCACCGCGGCGCTGCCCAGGACGTCACCGGCCGTGCGCCGTATCGCTGCCGACCAGGGCGTCGATCCCGCTCAAGTGGCGGGCAGCGGCCCCGGCGGTCGCGTGACGAAGGGCGACATGCTCGCTGCGACGAGCAGCGCCAGCAGTGCACCCGTTTCGAACACTCCGGCAGCGCCAACGGTCCCCGCACCACGCGCGCCCGCGCCTCGCACTCCAGCACCCGCCTCGCAGAACGGACGTGAGACGCGCGAGCGCATGACGACGCGCCGGCGGCGCATCGCCGAGCATCTGCTCGAGTCGCAGCACGCAACCGCGCATCTGACCACGTTCAACGAAGTCGACATGTCGGCCGTCTCCGCCGTGCGGGACCGGTTGCGCGAGCGCATCGAGAAGGAACACGGCGTCAAGCTCACGTACATGCCGTTCTTCGCGAAGGCGGCGAGTCTCGCCTTGAAGGCCTATCCCGCGGTCAATGCGCAGATCGAAGGCGACACCGTCGTCTACAAGCACTACGTGAACCTCGGCATCGCCGTGGCAGCGGACAATGGGCTCGTGGTCCCGGTCATCAAGGACGCCGACCAGATGTCGATGATCGAATTCAGCCGCGCACTCTCGGCGGTCGCCAAGCGCGCGCGCGATGGCGCGCTCGCTATGGATGATCTCACGGGTGGCAGCTTTACCATTACCAATGGCGGCGTGTTCGGCTCGCTCGTGTCGACGCCGATTCTGAATTATCCGCAGGTCGCGATTCTCGGGCTGCACAAAATCCAGGATCGCCCGGTTGCCATTGCGGGGAAGGTCGAGATCAGGCCGATGATGTATCTCGCCTTGTCGTACGATCACCGGCTGGTGGATGGTCAGCAGGCGGTGCTCTTCCTCGTGCGCGTCAAGGAGCTCATCGAGGATCCAGCGGCGATGCTCGTCGAGTGATCGCCCGCACCGCTTCAGTGACGTGACCGACACTCTCGAGCCCGATGTCCTGATCATCGGCGGTGGCTCCGGCGGGTACGTGGCCGCGATTCGAGCCGCGCAACTCGGCCTCACGACCGTGTGCGTGGAGCGTGACAGCACGCTCGGCGGCACGTGTGTGAACGTCGGCTGCATTCCGAGCAAGGCGCTTCTCGAGTCTTCGCATCACTACGAATTCGCGCGCGAGC
>DASXQD010000027.1:0-2353 GCA_036493195.1 Gemmatimonadaceae bacterium
TTCTCAAGACCCGAGCAGATCGATTTGAGAGTGATCGAACAGCTCCTCGTCGCCAAGCGCGGTGCCGACTGAGCCTCCACACGCCGCTAGACGACGATGTTGAGCAGCCTGCCGGGCACGAAGATGATTTTCCGTGGCGGACCGTTGAGAAAGCGCGCGATCCCCGCATCGGCCTGCGCGAGCGAGATCGCGGCCTCCCGGGTAATGTCTCGCGCGACGTGAATTTTTCCGCGCACCTTGCCATTCACCTGTACGACGAGCTCGATCTCGTCGACGGTTGCCAACGCGAGATCGTACGCGGGCCAGCGTGACTCGAACACGCCGCGAGCATGGCCGAAGTGCTCCCACAGCTCCTCGGCCATGTGCGGCGCGAACGGCGCGACGAGCTGCACCAGCGGCTCGACCTCGGCGCGATGCGCCTCACGCTCCGACGCGCGGAGCACGTTCATGTATTCCATCATCGCGGCGATAGCGGTGTTGTAGCTCAGCCGCGCCGTGTCCTCCCCTACCTTTCGAATGGTCTGGTGCAGCTTGCGCATGACGCCCACGTCCGGCGAACCGGAGGTGCGCGCGTCGTGCGCCGACTTCCACAGACGGTCGAGGAAGCGACGTACGCCGGAAATGCCCGCGTCCCGGAAGTCGCCACCCTCCTCGAATGGGCCGAGAAACATGAGATAGGTGCGGAACGTGTCGGCGCCCCATCGCTCGATGAACTCGTCGGGATTCACGACGTTTCCCTTCGACTTCGACATCTTCGCGCCATCGCGGATGATCAGCCCATGCGCGCGGAAGCGCGTGTACGGCTCCTCGAAGGTCAGGTGCCCCATGTCGTGAAGCACCATCGTGATGAACCGCGAATACAACAGGTGCAGCACCGCGTGCTCGTTTCCGCCGATGTACGAGTGCACGGGCAGCCACTTCTCCGTGAGCTCCGGGTCGAACGGCACATCGTCGAGGTTCGCGCTGGGATAGCGCAGGAAATACCAGGCGCTGTCGAGGAAAGTGTCCGACACGTCGGTCTCACGCCGCGCGAGCTTGCCGCACTTCGGACACGGTACTCGGTACCACTCCTCGTAGCGCGCGAGCGGAGAGATCCCGGTGTCATCCGGACGGAAGTCCTCGATATCCGGCAGAATCACCGGCAGCTCGTCTTCGGGTACTGGCTGCGCGCCGCACTCGTCGCAGTAGATGATGGGGATTGGCGGGCCCCAGTAGCGCTGCCGCGAGATCGTCCAGTCGTGGAGCCGGAAGTTCACGACTGGCCTGGCCGCCGCGAGCCCGACCAGCCACTCCGTCATCCGCGACTTCGCCTCGTCCACCGGCACGCCGTCGAACATTCCCGAGTTCACGATCCGCCCCTCACCCGCATACGCCTCCGCCAGCGGCGCGCTCGCATCCAGGTCGTCAGGCGCCACGACGCGGACGATCGGGAGTCCGTAGGCCTGCGCGAACGCGAAATCGCGCTCGTCGTGGCCCGGCACGGCCATGATCGCGCCGGTGCCGTACTCCATGAGCACGTAGTCGGCGATCCAGATCGGGATGCGCTCTCCCGTCGCCGGATTGGTCGCGTACGATCCAGTGAAAGCTCCTGTCTTCTCCGCGCTCTCACCCATTTTGCGCGAGACGACGTCCTGCCTCGCCGTGCGCGCGCGATACGCCTCGATCTCGTCGCGCCGAGCACTGGTGGTGAGCGCGGACAGCTGCGGATGCTCGGGCGCGAGCACGAGGTAGGTGGCGCCGAAGATCGTATCGGGGCGCGTGGTGAAGACCATTATGGGCGGCGCGTCGATCTCCGCGATGGCGAACGAGATCTCCGCGCCTTCGGAGCGGCCGATCCAGTTGCGCTGGGCGCTCTTGGTGGATTCGGACCAGTCGATCCACTCGAGGTTGTGGAGCAGTCGCTCGGCGTAGGCGGTGATGCGAAAGAACCACTGCTCGAGCAGCCGCTGCTCGACGCGCGCGCCGCAACGCTCACACAGCCCGTTCTCGACCTGCTCGTTCGCGAGCACCGTCTTGTCGTTGGGGCACCAGTTCACCGCCGCCTTCTTCTTGTAGGCGAGCCCCTGCTTGAACAGCTGGAGGAAGATCCACTGGGTCCACTTGTAGTACCGGGGGTCGGTAGTCGACAGCTCGTGCTTCCAGTCGACCATCAGCCCCACGCGGCGCAGCTGACGGCGGAAGTTCTCGATGTTCTGAGGAATCAGCCGCATCGGATGCCCGCCGACCTTCAGGGCATAGTTCTCGGAGTGGATGCCGAAGGCGTCAAATCCCATCGGCTCGAACACACTGTTCCCCTGCAGCCGCTGAAATCGTCCATGGATGTCAGCGCCCGTGAACGCAAAGACGTTTCCGA
>DASXQD010000028.1:0-7687 GCA_036493195.1 Gemmatimonadaceae bacterium
TCACAGCGCGACCAGCAGAAGGGACAGCTGCGCCTTCTCGCCCACGGTGACAACCGGTGGGACGAGGACGAGTACACCCCGGAGCAGGAAGCGGAGATGATCGAGCTGTACGCGGGCACGCTCGCGTCAATCGATGAAGGGGAGATCGTCAAGAGCAAGGTCCTGGAGATTCGGGACAA
This sequence comes from Gemmatimonadaceae bacterium, assembly GCA_036493195.1. Lineage (GTDB taxonomy): Bacteria > Gemmatimonadota > Gemmatimonadetes > Gemmatimonadales > Gemmatimonadaceae > FEN-1250. The sequence goes on from DASXQD010000028.1 coordinate 180, forward strand.
CATGGTCATCCTCGACATCGGCTTCAAGTCGGAGGGCGCCGTTCCACTCGAAGAGTTCAAGGATCATCCCGACCTCAAGCCCGGCGACGAGGTCGAGGTGCTGCTCGAGCATCTCGAGGATCAGGAAGGCTCGGTCGTGCTTTCCAAGAAGAAGGCCGACTTCATGCGCGTGTGGGAGCGCATCCGTCAGGCGTACGAAACCGATCAGCCGGTGGAAGGCACGCTCGTCAAGAAGATCAAGGGTGGTGTGGTCGTCGACCTCATGGGCGTCGACGCATTCCTTCCCGGCTCGCAGATCGCCTTGCGCCGCGTCCCGAACATCGACGAGCTGCTCGGCCAGAAGTACGAGTTCAAGATCATCAAGCTCAACAAGCGCCGCCGGAACATCGTCGTGTCGCGCCGCGTGATCCTCGAGGTCGAGCGTGCGGGCAAGCGCGAGAAGCTGATGAAGGAGCTCCAGAAGGATCAGGTGCGGAAGGGCGTGGTCAAGAACATCACGGACTTCGGCGCATTCATCGATTTGGGCGGCGTGGATGGACTCCTCCACATCACCGACATGTCGTGGGGGCGCATCTCGCATCCGTCCGAGCTGGTGCACATCGGCCAGGAGCTCGAGGTCAAGATTCTCGACATCGACTGGGAGCGCGAGCGCATCTCGCTCGGCCTCAAGCAGCTCCAGAGCTATCCGTGGAAGGACGTGGCCGAGAAGTATCCGGTCGGCACGCGTGTGCAGGGCAAGGTCGTGTCGATCACGAACTACGGTGCGTTCATCGAGCTCGAGCCGGGCATCGAAGGGCTCGTGCACATCAGCGAGATGAGCTGGACGCGCAATGTCCGTCACCCCTCGAAGCTCGTGTCGATCGGCGAAGTGATCGAGGCGGTGGTGCTCAAGGTCGATCCGAACGAGGAGAAGATCTCGCTCGGCATGAAGCAGACGGAGCAGGATCCGTGGGTCGTGCTGCCGTACAAGTATCCGGTGGGCACGCGGATCAATGGCAAGGTGCGCAATCTCACGAGCTTTGGCGCGTTCGTCGAAATCGAGCCGGGCATCGATGGACTGATCCACATCTCCGACATGAGCTGGACCAAGCGCGTGCAGCATCCGTCGGAAGTAGTGAAGAAGGGTGACGCGGTGGACGTCGTCATTCTCAACATCGACGCGGAGAACAAGCGCATCTCGCTCGGGCTCAAGCAGGCGATCGAGGATCCGTGGCTGAGCATTGGCGAGAGCTATCCGGTGGGCACGGATGTGCACGGACACGTGGTTCGCCTGATGGACAAGGGCGTGGTCGTCGATATCGGCAACGACATCGAAGGCTTCGTACCGATCTCGCAGCTGAACCTTGGCAAGCCAGTCGTCAATCCCGCGGACGATGTGTACGAGGGGATGAAGTTCGACATGCGCGTGCTCGAGGTGGATCCGATTCATCGCCGGATCGTGCTCACGGTTACGAACGTGCCGGAGGATCAGCCGCCCCGTCCGGAGACGCCGTCGAAGGTGATCCCGATGGATGAGGAGAACGCGCCCGCTCCGATGATCATGGACGAGGACGTGGACTCGATCGACTAGGCATCGAAATTCAAAATAGCAAAGCGCCCCGCCGGGATATTCGGCGGGGCGCTTTGCATCGTGGTGCGCCGGATCAAAACCTTTCTTTGCTCATCGCGCGGGTCTTCGGATCGAGCTTGTAACGCTGTCCATCGCGCACGAAGAAGATCGTCCCGTCGCGATCGACGTTCAGCGATTCGGCCATGCCGGTGCCGTTCGTGAGGGCGACGAGATTGCTGCCCGTCACGTCGCTCACCTGATAGACGTTGTAATCGAACGTACCGCCGCCGCTCGCAGCGAGAAACACGATCCCAACTCCGTCGTGAGCGTAGGCGGCGCTCCCGAAAATCGCGCCGCTGGACACCTCGTGCGGCACATGAGGCTGAAAGGTCTTTTTAACCTGGAGGGGCGCGGCAACGTCATACTCCTCGATCATCGATCCGGCTGGGTACCTGTACACGCTGAGCAGAAATGATTTCCCATCCGGCGAGATCGCGAGCGAGCTCAGATCGTAGAGCTCCTGATGCGTGAGCTGCTGGGACGCGCCGACGGCCGCGCCGCTGTCATCGAGCGCGACCATCATGACATCGAACTTGTGGCGCCTCGACGATGCGATCGGCGAGGAGTGTCCGAACGTTCCCGATGTAGCGTAGAACAGGGTGTGTCTGTCTGCGCCGAATGACGGCATCAGGGCATCCTCCTGGCCGCCAGACACGCGATGCGCACCGCGGCCATCGATCCCGGAAACCCATACCTCTGATTTCGTGAGTGGCCCACTTGCGGAGGAATACGCCACGTATTTTCCGTCTGGGCTGATCACGCCGCCGCTCGCCCATCCGTCGCTATGCGACGTGAGTGAGTGGCAGACGGCCTCACCCGCGGGGCGCACGCAGAGCTGCGACTTCGCGCCGTTTACCTCAGAGAAAACGCGTGTTGCGCTGTCGGACGCAGAGCTCTGGCTTCTGCAGGCGCTCGCGATCCCGATCATGCCGGATGCCAGAACGCCGACCACGATTAACCCATGTCTCATTCATCGCTCGCGGGTGATGAGCAGATCGATTCGATCGGGGCAGGCGGTTCAGCTGTGAATCTGTCTCACACCGATGTACTTCCAATTGCTGTCGTAAACGTCGGCCGTCTCGAATCCCGCCTGGAGCATCTCCGTATCCTCTACGCCGTACGACGATCCGAGTGTTATGACGTACAGCGAGTAGGACGAGCGCTTCTTGAGCTGCTTCGTGTCGAAAGCGGCTGCGGCCTTCGTGCAGATCGCCTTATCCGAGACGAGGGTGACTTGCGAAGGCGTGACATCCTTCAGTCCCATCGTGGTCTTCTCGATGGTGCCGCCCATGTCCGACTTCCCGACGAATGCCTTGAAGTTCGCAATAAGGCGGTCGCTCCTCACATCTTTGGCCGCACAGCTACCGCTGATGGAGCGCGAATGGAGCGCGCCGGGTGCTGCGGCTGCGGCGAGTGCGGTGCATAATGCCGCCATGAGCACAATTGTCTCGAGTCGTCGCATCTCTCTCTTCCTCTGAATGAGATTGGTCCTCCCCTCGCGGGAGTATAGCAGAGCGGGGTGAAGAATGCTTGCGCCATCGGCGCCAGCGGACGTAAGATCCGCATCACGACCCAGCGCATCTTCCGAGAGTGAAAGAGATGAGCGTGAGCACGCGTCTATGTCGTCCACCGTTCGTGCGTGCGATAGTGCTTCTCGCACTTCTCGTCGTTTGTCCGGCCTGCGTGCTCGGTCAGGTACAATCCTTTCCCGCTCCGCAGCGCAGAAAGATTCACGAAATGCTCGACATCGTGCGTAAGCAGATCGCGGAGAGATACTTCGATTCGACATACGGCGGCGTGGATATGCGAAGCGCGTACGATTCCGCATCGGCGCACATCACTAACGCGATCGGGCCCGACGCAGCGCTGGGAGCCGTAGCCTGGTACGCACTGCAACTCGACGACTCGCACACCTTCTTTGCGCCACCGTCCCAAACGGTGAGCGTCGAGTATGGCTGGAACATGATGATGAGCGGCGACTCCTGTTTCGTGAGCTCGGTGAAGCAGGGAAGCGACGCGGAGCATCAGGGCGTGCGCGTGGGTGATCAGCTCGTGAGCATCAACGGCGCCTCTCCCACTCGCGAAAATCTCTGGCAAATCAACTATCTCTACCGGGTGCTGCGGCAGCAGCCGAGTCTGCACGTCGTCATGCGCGCACCCGGGTTGGAGCCGCGTCAGCTCGACCTCGCGGCCAAGGTGCGGCAACGTGGCGCAATCGTGGATCTGACCGGCGCCGACGGCGGTCGCGACATCGGAAGGATGATACGCGAGGGTGAGCAGGAGGCGGAACAATATCGTGGCCTTTATCTCGACGTCGCCGATCAGGTGATGATCTGGAAGATGCCAACCTTCGATATTCGCCTGGATGAAGTTCGCGATGCGCTCCGTCGTGCGAGAAAGCGAAAGGCCCTCATCATCGACCTTCGAGGCAACTCGGGTGGCTACATTCAGACTCTGCTCGAATTGATCAAGCAGGTGAGCCGCGACTCGGTGGTGGTTGGGACGTTGCGAGAGCGACTCAAAACGTCTCAGCTTGTTGCGAAAGGCGCAGGGAACGAGGCTTACGCCGGGCCGTTGTACGTACTCGTGGACAGTCGCTCCGCGTCCGCATCGGAAATATTTGCGCGAACGATGCAGCTCTCCGGGCGCGGCAAGGTGCTTGGGGATCGCACTGCGGGCGCGGTGATGGAGGCGCGTTATTATCCACTGTCGCTCGGCATTGAGACGATCATGGCATTCGGCGTGCAGATTACGGATGCGGACGTAGTCATGTCCGATGGCGGTCGTCTGGAGCGCGTCGGTGTCACCCCCGACGAGCTCTTGCTCCCTACGGCCACGCAGCTCGCATCGAAGCGGGACGCGGTGCTCGCACGCGCGCTGACGCTGGCGGGAATTCCGACCGACGCCGCGAGAGCCGGCGCACTCTACCCGGAAAAGAATCGGTAGCCGCCCGGTACCGGATATCAGCGGACGAGCTTCGGGAGCTCCTCCACGGGGCAGCGCAACACCGGCTTGTGCGGATCCGACAAGTCCATCTGGTCCCATTGCGCGCGTCTACCCGGGACATGCTTGTGATGGCCGAGCGCGCGAAAGAGCGGAAGCCGTAACACGGGCGCCGCCAAGCGCTCGAGCAGTGCCTCTGGCCCGAGGTGATACGACTCGACGACGATTGACTCGCCGTCCCTTCGCGCGCGAATCTCCTCGATGCGCCCCGCGCGGCGACCGGATGAATCCCTCACCTCTCTGTCGAGCAGTAGCTCGACATTGATGCTGCGCGTGGTCATGATCAGCTCCCGGGAATTCGCCCGATGATGTGGTCCCGAACCCATCGCTCGGTCTCGCGCGCCGCCGAGCGCGTGCCGTCGATGTCGATCTTGATCGTGCGGCCGAGGTGGATGATGCGGCTCACCTCGATGCGATACGGCTGACTTCCGCGAGGCGAGAACCGGTGCGCGAGCCATGCGAGCACTCGCCGAAAAGGGCTGGGCAACCGGCGCGCGAGCGTTTGCGCGCCGAGCTCGAAGTGCGTGATCTGGGGTGGCGCGTCAGCGCTGTACGACATCACAATGCCGTCGATGCGACCAAGGAGCTCGCCCTCGCGATCCACGAGCTGCTTGTCCAGCAGATCCCGCACGAGGGCAATCTCCATCAGCTTCCCAGGAGCTCGAGAGGAATCGAGACCACCGCGAGCACGAAGGCGAGTCCCACGATGGCGCACACCACCGTGTTCGAGATCCAGCCGTTGCCATGCTGCCCCACGAAGTGCCGATCGTTCATGAGAATGAGAAACGGCACGATCGCAATCGGAAGGAGCGCGCTCGTGAGCGCCATCGACATGAGCGTGATCGCGAGCGGATCGACGCCGATCACCACGATCAGCGCACCGGCTACGAGTGTGATGGTGTAGACGAGCGAGAACCGCGCCACATCCCGCGGCCGTGCATCCTCGCTCCACTGCCAGCCGAATCCCTGCGCGGTCAGATAGGCGACGGACAGTGCGATCTCCAGCATCGCCCCGAAGCACGCGATGCCGAGCGCTCCGGCAAAGAGAACGAACCCCCAACGTCCCATGATCGGCGTGAGCATGAGGGCGATCTGGTCGAATCGCTCGATGCGAATGCCGCGCGGCACGAACACGAGCGCCGCAACGATCAGCACCGCGACCGAGAGCGCCCCGCCGAAGGACATTCCGAACGTGGCCGTAATGCGATTCACAGGCACGTCGGTCTCGTTCCATCGGTCTTCAACGGCACCAGCCGAGTAAAAGTACAGGAGATACGGGGCGATCGAAGCACCCATGATGCTCACGGCGATGAACCAATAGCGCATGGGCTCGTGCCGCGGCATGGACGGAAAGGACCCGGCAGCGGCGCGCGCCCAGTCGGGATGGAGCCTGAATGCTGCAACCACGAATACGACCGTGATCAGCCCGAGCAGCGACGCACCCTTCTCGATCACGCTGAAGGTTCCCTTCCACAGCAGAAGCCATGCGGCAAACGCGCCGAGCGGCGCCCACCAGGGAAAGGCAACTCCCGTGACGAGTTGCAGCGCGAGACTGAGTCCACCGAGCTCGGATGCGAGAACGAGAACTCCGAGAAGGCTCATCGTCACGAGCGGGACGAGGAAGAACGGATAGCCAAATCGATCGCGCATCGCGCCCGCGAGTGTCTGCTTGCTCACCGCCGCGAGACGACCGGACATCTCGACCAGGAAGATCAGGCAGATGGTGCCGAGCAGGATTGCCCAAATGAGCTGAAAGCCGAAGGCGGCGCCCGCCTGCGCGGCTGTTGCGAGCGAGCCGACCTCCAGGAAACCGCCGATGCTCGTGACGATCCCCAGTGTGATCTCGAGGATTTTCTTCACCAGAGCGCTGCTTGGCGAAGGAGGCTGTCGGCGTTGGCGCGCGGAGAATCCTTCACCAGTCGCATCACCGTTTCGCGGTCGCGTGCGCGCACCGCGAGCCCGAGCGTGTCGGCGAATGCGCGCGCGGCGCCCAACGACTCTCGCAGGCGTGCACGTTCCCGATCGGGAATCTTCTCCTTGCCGAGCGCCTGGTCCTCGCTGCGCAGCTCTTCGCCCGCGCGCGCGAGCGTGCGCGCCGCGTACGCATCCGGAATGGCGCCGTCTGCCCATTCCGCGCCGACGAAGCGCGTGGTCTGCTCCCACGACACACGTACGCGATCGTGCTCGGCGATCCGTTCCGCCACGGATTTCCCGCTGCACGCGATGGCCGGGACGATCAGCGCTGCGCACAGCACCCGCCACCGCAGAAGCATCGCTCGCTCCGGTGAAAGTCGTTCATCCTCATCTCACTCAGTGGCAAGGTGCGGGCCGAAGCGGCTCGGCCTGCCGCCGCTGGATACCCACACGTCGCGGCGCTACTTTCCCCCTTCATGACGATGCGTGAGAAACTCGAGCTGCTCGAGCGCCGCCGGGCATCGTCCGAAGTGGGCGGCGGAGCGGCGCGTCTGGCCGCGCAACACGCGAAAGGGAAGCTCTCCGCCCGCGAGCGGCTCGATCTGCTGCTCGATGATGGCAGCTTCGTGGAGCTCGATCGATTCGTCACGTCGCGGTCCGCGGCAGCGAGCGATGGCGATTCGAGCATCTTCGGCGATGGAGTCGTCACCGGCTACGGTCGCATCGACGGGCGCCTGGTCTACGTCTTCTCACAGGACTTCACGGTGTTTGGCGGCTCGCTCTCGGAGGCGCACGCCGAGAAGATCTGCAAAGTGATGGACCTCGCCGTGCGGAATGGCGCCCCAATGATCGGACTCAACGACTCCGGCGGCGCGCGCATCCAGGAGGGAGTCGTTTCGCTTGGCGGGTACGCGGAGATCTTCCTGCGCAACACGCTGTCGTCCGGGGTCATCCCGCAGATCTCCGCCATTCTGGGGCCATG
>DASXQD010000029.1:0-3207 GCA_036493195.1 Gemmatimonadaceae bacterium
CCCAGGGAGGCTCAAATGCGTGCACTACTTCCGATCGTCGCCGCGGCCCTGTTCGCCGCTGGATGCCATAATTCGAACACAACCGGCTCGCCGAGCCCTGCGACCTGCGATCCAAATGCGACGACATGTCCAACAACCGGAACGGACACGGGCTCGAATGGCACACCCAGAGGCACGCCGACTGGAACGAGCACCGGCACGGGAACGACAACGGGCACCGGAACCACAGGAAGCACCGGCACCGGCACGACCACGAATCAACCGCCCACCACGACCCCGCCCACGAATCCGCCGCGGCATCGCTGAGCACTGAAGCGGAGCAAGGCAAAACAACGAAGACCCGTGTGGCTCTCGCCTCGCGGGTCCTCGCGCATGCTCGTTAGATCGCTCTCCGCCGTTTCGCTAAACTGCTCTTCGACCTGTGATCAGGCGCACCAGCACAACCACGATCGCGATCACGAGAAGCAGGTGAATCAGCCCACCGGCGACGTGAAACACGCCGAAGCCGAGGATCCAGAGAATGAAGAGAATTACCGCGATTGTCCAAAGCATTGTCGAAGCCCCCGCTCGAGGATGAGTACTACGCTTCGTACATAAGCAACACGCGTACCGTTGGGTCCGGACGAGCTGGCAGCTCGAGGCTCACGTGCGCGCGTGAACTGCGCTTGCACCACTCTCGCCACCGCGCTTGCTCCTGCGCGCTCGACGCGATACAATCCCGCTCTGCTCACTTCCCTCCCGTACGGCGGTCACAATTTCATGATTCATCGCATCGCGACACAGGCGGCGATCGCCGCCTTCGCGTGTCTCATCGCGATCTCGATCGCCGGAGCGCAAGGCACGGCACGAACGCTCACGATCGCGGACATGCGGCGGCTCGCAGACGTGAGCGATCCTCACGTGTCGCGCGATGGCGAGTGGGTCGTCTACACCGTCTCGAGCGTCGACACCGCACACGATCGCTCGAACGGCGACATCTGGCTGGCACGGTGGGATGGCAGACAGGTCACGCGAATGACGTGGGGAACGGACGATGAGCACTCGCCGCAATTCGTCGGCAATACGCGCGCGATTTCTTTTCTCTCCGCGCGCGGAGACATGCGAGACTCGGACCAGCTCTGGCTTCTGCCCGTCGATGGCGGGGAGGCACGCACGCTCACCGCGATCAAGGACGGCGTCGCCGATTATTCGTGGTCGCCCGACGGCAGGCGCGTGGTGCTCGCACTTCACGACTCCACCGCTGACGCAGACAGCGCGCCGCATCCCATCGTCCTCGACCGCTTTCAATTCAAGCAGGATATCGAGGGTTATCTCGATGCGCATCGCGTGCATCTCTGGCTGTTCGACGTGAGCTCGAAATCGCTCGTGCAGCTCACGCACGGCGATCACGACGACATGATGCCCGAGTGGTCCCCGGACGGCACCTCGATTCTCTTTTCGTCCAAACAGCAGAAGGATCCGGATCGCACCGACAACTGGGACCTGTACGTGATCGCGCCCGCGCCGGGCGCAATGCCGCATCAGCTCACGCAGAATGATCTCGACGACAGCGATCCGCAGTGGGAGAGTCGCGCGGTCTGGAGCCCGGATAGCAAGGAGATCGCATTCCTGCAGGGCGGCCCGGACAGCCTGATCTATTACTCCATGCAACGCCTCGCCGTGGTCTCCGCCGCCGGTGGTCCGGTGCGAGTGGTGAGCCGCTCACTGGATCGCAGCTTCGTGCATCCCGTGTGGTCCGCAGATGGCAAGTGGATCTATGCGCAGCTCGAGGACGACGGCTCGATGATTCTCGCGCGTGTGTCGAATGCGGGTGATAACGTCGAGCGCGTGCTCGACGGGCGACGCTCGATCGCGGCGGTGGCCGCGGGTGGATCCCACATCGCCATCGTGCAGAGCACGCCCACGCGCCCCGATGAGCTCTTCGCGATCGATGGCGACAGCGCGCGACAACTCACCGATGCGAATCCGTGGCTGCGCGATGTTCGGCTCGCGGATCAGGAGCCCATCGCGGCGAAGAGCAAGGACGGCACGATCATCCATGGATTTCTGATGCGTCCCGTTGGCGGCGACGCACGCGAGCCGTTCCCAACGATTCTGCGATTGCACGGTGGTCCGGTATCCGAGTGGGAGAACGGCTTCGAGCTCTCCTGGCAGATGCTGGCCGCTCACGGCTTTGCCGTGGTCGGGATGAATCCGCGCGGAAGCTCCGGGCGTGGGCTCGCGTGGGCGAAAACGATCTACGCGCACTGGGGCGAGAAGGATGTGGACGATGTGCTCTCCGGAGTCGACCATCTCGTCGCTCGGCGCATTGCCGACCCGCGGCGGCTCGGTGTTGGCGGCTGGAGCTACGGCGCCGAGCTCACCGATTACGTGATCGCGAGCGACATGCGCTTCAAGGCAGCGGTGTCCGGCGCGGGCATTGGCAACGTGCTCGCAGGCTTCGGCACCGATCAGTACGTGCGCGAGTACACCGCGGAGCTCGGGGTGCCATGGACGCACCTCGCCGCGTGGCTGCGCGTGTCGTATCCATTCCTCCACGCCGATCGCATCGTGACGCCGACGCTCTTCATGGCAGGCGATCTCGATTACAACGTGCCGCTCCAGAACTCCGAGCAGATGTATCAGGCGCTCCGCTCGCTCGGCGTGGAGAGCGAGCTCGTGATCTATCCAGGCGAGCATCATGGACTCACGCGGCCGAGCTTTCTCGCGGACCGGCTCTCCCGCTACATCGCTTGGTACGGCACACATCTCGGCGTGAAGTCGACAGACCCCGCGATCACGTACTGATTCCGCGGACCGCTGATTCGGATCGACGACGATCGGCATCTCAGTCGCGCAGAATTCCAGGAGTGAAACGAGCAGTTGAGTGCGCCATGGCGCTCTCTGGTTGTGTCCTCGAGCACCAACGGGCCGGGCATTTTCCCACTGGGACCGGAACTGCGCCTTTCGGTGTTCAAGGAGCCACCGCGTTTCTATTTTTCTTCTCAGAGAGGTCTCTCGAAGGCCTCGTGGCGCGCGCAACATGTCCGTCGCAGCCGCAGTCGGCGCGTCCATTGCATAGGTAGAAGGCGATGACTCCCACTAATGATTTGCCACGAACGCGCTCCAGGGTGGCGTTGGCCACCGTGCTCCTTTGTTTGGCTGGTACTGCCTGCGCCCACCCCGCCGTGATGCCGGATCCGACCTTGGCCGCGGCGGACAGCGCGC
>DASXQD010000030.1:0-8342 GCA_036493195.1 Gemmatimonadaceae bacterium
ACAGCCGCCGCGCGCGACCGCCGGTGTTCGCGACCAGCGTGAAACCCGTCGTGAGGCCATCGCCGGCGAGCATGAGGTTGAGCGCGATGCCCGTCATCGGCTGCGCCTCGCCTCCGCGGCCCGTGAGCAGATCCGCGACGCGAGCCGCACTTGCTCCCGCCGCATTCACGATCATGGCGCCACGCACTTCACAGCGCTCGCCGGTGATGTGATCCTCGACGATCGCGCCAGCGAGTGAGCCATTCACCTGCAGCGGAGCGACGGCCTCGGCGTAATTCACGATGGTCGCGCCCGCGCGCTCCGCGTCCGCGAGCACGGCGTACACGAGTCGCTCGGCCGAGTAGAGCTGGGCGTCATGGAAGAGCGCACCGCCGGAATACTCGGGGAAATGCGCGGGAGCGAGCGCGCGCATCTCCTCGCGTGAGAGCATGCGACCGTCGGGGATTCGGCGCGACGGCAGCACGCCGTCGTTGCGATCTCTCGACACGAGGTCGTTGAGCGCGAGCGCCGCGCGCATGAGCATTCCGGATTCGGATCCCGCGCCGCGCGTCGGGACGACGAACGAGATCGGCTCGACGAGATGTGGCGCAATGCGGAGCCACGCGCGCCGCTCCCGCACGAAGGCGCGCGCCTGACGCACGTCGAGTCGCTGCAGCGATCGGAGCCCGCCGTGCACGATCTTCAGGCTGTTCCAGGAGATCCCGCCGCCGAAGTCCTGCCGTTCGATGAGGGCGACCTCGAGCCCGCGTCGCGCGGCATCCCGAGCGACGCAGGCACCGACGATGCCGCCGCCGATGACCAGCACGTCATACGAGCCGCCAGCCAGCGAATCGGGAAGTCGAGTCACGCCGCAAGCTACCATCCGCAAGCGCGCACGGAACCCGACGCCTCCGCGGCCCGCGGCTTGCCCCTAGTATTCGTCATGAGCCGCGATCTCCTCGCTGGCCGCCCCCTCGGCGGAGCGTAACGAGCCATGGCATACGGTCCTCCTCCGTGGCGGAAGCTCACTGGCGGCATCATTGCGCTGGTGGCGATGGTGGGCGGCGCGTTTGCGATCGTCGCCTTCGCGCGCGTGGGTTCGCTGCGCGGCGACACGTATCGGGCGTACATCGTCGCCGATGAGGCGGGCGGAATTCTGAAAGGCACGGAGGTGTGGCTGCAGGGACAAAAGGTGGGCGTCGTCAAGGACGTCGGCTTCCGCTCCCTTCCCACCGACACTGCCGTACAAACGGTGCTGCAGGTGGAGGTGCTGAGTCAGTACAAGCAGTTCATCCGCAAGGATTCCCGGGTCGAGTTCAAGCCCGGTGGCACGTATCTGGGCGCGCAGGTCGTCGCGCTTCGCATCGGCTCGCACACAGCGCCCGTGCTCGAAGCCGGCGACACGCTCACGCGCGTATCCGTGATCGATCCCGAAGAGCGATCGAGTGAGCTCACGCAAGCCGGGCAGGACATTCCGCAGATCGTCACCAGCCTTCGCGCAATCGGATCCGATCTTTCCAAAACCCAGACGCAGTTCGGCAATCTCGGGGAACGCTCCTCCGGGCTTCACCTCATGATGACGCACGTCGCTCAATTCGCGAAACGAAACGCAGGCAGAAAAAGCATGCTGTCGCTGCTCGCCAGCGACAACGCGCTCGCGCAGCGCGCGAGCCTCGTCATCACGCGTGCGGACTCGCTGCTCAGAGTCACGCAGGAGCTGGGCACGATGAAGCGCTTCAAGGCGGACACCGGGCTTCGTGCCGCGCTCGCGAGCACGCGCGCGGATCTCGATAGCGTTCGCACCCGCATCTCTCGAGAGGACGGTGCGGCGGGCCGATTCGTGAGCGACAACGCCCTCGAGCGCGATCTCCAGAAGCTCTCGGAGCAGATCGCGCGCACGCTCGCGAATTTCTCGAAGCATCCGGAGCGCTACTCGCCATTCTGAGCCAGCGGACTACGTGGGAAAGAAGATCGCGGCCGGTGCAAAGGTCACCACGAGCAGCACGATCGCGAGCCACGCCAGCACGCGCCGCCTGGGATCCAGCGGACGCTCGGGCGCGATCAGCATCGGATGCCCGAGCTGCCCGCGACCGATCACCAGCGCGAGCACGGCCCACAGCCACCATCCCTGCCAGAGGCGTCCCATCGGAATGAGGAGCAGCCAGAAGAAGCGCGCAATCCACGGCTGCCGATCTCCGAAGAGCGCGTAGGTGATGTGTCCTCCGTCCAGTTGCGCGAGAGGAAGGAGATTCAGATTCGTGATGAAGAGTCCCGTCCATCCCGCAATCGCCAGCGGCGTGAGCGCGATCGTCCCGTGCGCGCCCACGATCGTTTTGCACAGCGAGAGCAACAGCGAATCGCCGAGCAGCAGGTGCCAGTCCTCGACCACGATCACCTGATGCGCCAGCGTCACACTCGGCAGCGTCACCGACGCGCTGTGCGCCAGCCCGAGCAGTAACACCGGAATCGCCACGATCATTCCGGCGAACGGACCCGCGACGCCGATGTCGAAGAGCGTGCGACGATCGTACATCGGTGAGCGCAGCCGAATGAATGCGCCCATGGTGCCGAGCAGACCGAGCTGCGGCGGAAAGGGAAGAAAGAACGGCGGACTCGCGTTCACGCGATATCGTCGCGCGAGGAAGTAGTGGCCGGACTCATGCGCCGCGAGTATTGCCGCGAGCGGGAGCGAGAAAGTGAGACCGATGCGCATGGCGGCCATCGAGGGAAGCGCCCATTCCGCCGGAATTCCAGCGAACGTCGCACCGGCTACCGTCATCGAGAGCAGCGTCAGCACGAAGAGCAGCACGTGCAGCCACCATCGCTCCCGCGGCGGTCGATCCTCGGACACGAGCACCAGCGTGCGCCCGTCCGGCGTATTCTCCCAGTAGTGCGCTCCGGGCCACTGCTCGATCGCGCGTGCGAGCACCGGCGAGGGCGCCGCGTGCACGGGATCGACGAATCCTTCGACAATCTCGCGGTCTCCCAACGGGAGCTCACGCCAGTGCGTAAAATAGGTCGTGACGGGTAACTCGGTCACACTTGACCACCATTTTTTGCCACGTTAGCTTGGCACCTCCCGCAGGTCGTTGCCCCCTGCCCCGCCGCTTCGTCTTTTCTCACTCGCCCTCGTGTCGTGGTTCGCGGCGCCCGATCCAGCCGATCGCCTGCGCCGGGCCGGCACATCCTCGCCAATCTCTCTGCAGCGAGTGAGTTCGTACTCCCTTTCCCAGACCGCACGGTCGTGGACATCTCCGAGCTGAAGCAGAAGTCGGTTGCAGAGCTACAGTCGATGGCGGACGAGCTCAATATCTCCAACTTCTCAGGGCTTCGAAAGCAGGATCTCATCTTTCGCATCGAGCAGAATCTTCTCGATGCGGATGCGGTGCTGCGCGGTGAAGGCGTGCTCGAGATTTTGCCGGAAGGGTACGGCTTCCTGCGCAGCCAGGATTGGAACTATTTGTACGGACCGGACGACATCTACGTGTCGCCCTCGCAGATCAAGCGTTTCGACCTGCGCACGGGCGACACGGTCGCGGGACAGGTGCGGCCGCCGAAGGAAGGCGAGCGGTATCTCGCGCTTCTCAAGGTCGAGACGATCAACGGTACGGATCCCGACACAGCGCGCCAGCGGATCACCTTCGACAATCTGCGCCCGAGATATCCGGATGTCCGGCTGCGCCTCGAGTCTGCGAGCGAAGACCTGAGCATGCGCGTCGTCGACCTGATCGCGCCCATTGGCAAGGGACAGCGTGGACTCATCGTTGCGCCGCCGCGCGCGGGCAAGACGATTCTCATGCAGAAGATTGCCAACGCGATCGCCGAGAATCATCCGGAGGTCACGCTCATCGTGCTGCTGATCGACGAGCGACCTGAAGAGGTCACCGACATGCAGGAGCAGGTGAAGTCCGCCGAGGTGATCAGCTCGACGTTCGACGAGCCGGCGGACCGCCACGTGCAGGTAGCGGACATGGTGATCGAGAAGGCGAAGCGGCTCGTCGAGCACGGCCGCGACGTCGTGATCCTGCTCGATTCGATCACTCGCCTCGCGCGCGCACACAATGTGATCGTGCCGCACTCGGGCAAGATTCTATCGGGCGGCGTGGACGCGCATGCGCTCCACAAGCCGAAGCATTTCTTCGGCGCCGCGCGCAACATCGATGAAGGTGGGTCGCTCACCATCATCGCGACCGCACTCGTGGAGACCGGCTCGCGCATGGACGAAGTGATCTTCGAGGAGTTCAAGGGGACGGGAAACATGGAGCTGGTGCTCGATCGCAAGATCGCGGACCGGCGCGTGTACCCTGCCATCGACATCGGACGCTCCGGCACTCGCAAGGAGGAGCTGCTTCTCGATCAGGCGGAGCTCAATCGCGTCTATCTCCTGCGCAACTTCCTGAGCGACATGCCATCGACGGAGGCGATCGAGTTCCTGCTGCAGCGCATGGCACGCACGAAGACGAATCGCGAGTTCTTCATCTCGATGGCGCAGGGGTGATCGTGACCGCGGATGCGGAGAGCGGCGATGCAGGCGCGAGCGAATCGCGCGTGCACGCGTACCCTGGACGCATACTCGCGGTGGATTACGGGGACAAGCGCGTGGGACTCGCGGTGAGCGATCCGTCGCGCACCATCGCGACGCCGGCGGGCTTCATCGTCAGGCGCGCGGGCAAGCGCCCGCCGATCGCGGAGATCGTTCGCAGAGCGGCGGCGGCCGAAGCGACGGCATTTGTGATCGGCCTTCCGCTGGATGATCGCGGCGACGACACGCCTCGCGCCGCGGAGACGCGACAGATTGCGGCCGAGCTCGAGAAGCGAACGGGACTTCCCGTGACACTCGTCGATGAGCGATACACGACGGCGGCCGCACTGCGCACCGTCCGTGAGATGGGGGGCACGACGCGCGGACGCAAAGGCGATGTCGACGCGCTCGCCGCGACCATCCTGCTGCAACATGCGCTTCGCCTCGTTCCGTAGTCGCCTCGTGCGCGCGCGCCGGACGGTTCTCGTCGCCTCGTGCGCGGTGCTCGCCGCCTGCGGGAATGGATCGCGCGGCTCCGTGGTGAAGGTGACCATCCCGCCGGGCGCCAGCGTGCGCACGGCGGCCGACAGCCTGCACCACGCGGGGCTCGTCACATGGCCACGCCTCTTTCGCTACTACGCGAAGGCCACGGGCAAGGAGCACGACATCAAGGCGGGCACCTACTCGCTGCGGAGTGGCGAATCGTGGTCGCAGCTCATCACGGCGCTCCGCGATGGCGAGGGACTCGAGCGCCGCCTCACCATTCCCGAGGGGTGGAATCTTTTCAACATCGTGCCGGCGCTCGCCACCGCGATCGGATCGCCTCCGGAATCCGTTGCAGTCGCGGTGCGCGACACGGCGCTCCTCCACGAGCTCGACATTCCGACGGAGACGCTCGAGGGCTATCTCTTTCCGGACACCTACATCTTCGCATACGGCACGTCTCCGCACGTGGCCGTGCGCGAGATGGTGTCGCGCTTCGAGCACGAGTGGGATCCCGCGTGGAACGATCGGCTGCAGCAGCTCGCGATGAGCCGAAACGACGTGGTGGCGCTCGCGTCGATCATCGAGCGTGAAGCGCGCCGGCCGGAAGAGCGGCCCGTCATCTCCGCCGTGTATCACAACCGGCTGCGGCTGCAGATGCCGCTTCAGGCCGACCCTACCGTCGAGTACGCGCTCGGTGAGCACCGCGACCGGCTCTTCTACAAGGACCTCGATGTCGAGTCGCCGTACAATACCTATCGGCATCCGGGGCTGCCGCCGGGGCCGATCGCGTCGCCGGGAAAGGCCAGTCTCGAGGCGGCGCTCTTTCCCGCCTCGGTCCCGTATCTCTATTTCGTGGCGAGTCCCGACGGGCACCATGAGTTTCGGACGACGTTCAAGGCACATTCCGAAGCGGTGCAGGAAGCCCGCCGCGAGCGGCGCGAGCACTCGTCGCGCGAGTGATCGCGCGCGCTAGCTCTCCTGCGCGAGATCGGGACGCAGCGTGCGGGCGCCATGCAGATACACGTGACGGATCCCGGTGCGCGGCGCGTCGGATTCGACGTGCAGGAGCACGCGAATGCATCTGGCGAGCGAGCCGGGCACGGGAATCTCGAGGGTGCAGAGCAACGGCACGTCCAGCCATCCGAGCTCGCGCGCCGCATGCGCGGGAAACTCGCTCGTGAGATCGTGCGTCACCGTGAAGATCGCGCTGATGACATCGGCGCTCGTGATGCCGTTGCGATCGACGATCGTCTCGAGCAGCTCGCGCGTGGCGCGCCGAATCTGCTCGGGTGCATCGCTCTCGACGGTCGTCGCGCCGCGAATGGCTCGCGCTCGCCGGTCACCCATGACGCTCCTGTATGCTGGATCCTGATTCGCTGACGCTCGTGGCCATCACCGACGGCGCGCAGCGCGGCACCGAGGAGATAGTTCAACGCGCGCTCGCGTGCGTGCGCGGCGGCGCGACGATGGTGCAGCTGCGGCTCAAAGATGCGGATGCGCGAACGCAGGTGGAAGTAGCGCGTGCGCTCGTTGCGGCGCTGCCTCTTGGCATTCCGCTCATCATGAACGATCGCGCGGATCTCGCGATGGCATCGGGCGCGGCGGGCGTGCACCTGGGGCCGGAGGATCTTCCCGTCGTCGCGGCGCGCCGCATTCTCGGACCGGATCGCATCGTGGGACTCTCGGTTGGCAACGATGCGGAGGCGCTCGAGGCGAGTGGCGCAGACTACGTCGGCATCGGGCCCGTGTACGCGACCGCGTCCAAGGGCGACGCGGGCGAGGCGATCGGCGTGGGAGAGCTCGAGCGGCTCACTGCTCTCTGCGCGCGCCCCGCCGTGGGCGTGGGAGGGATCGACGCGTCGAATGCCGCCACGGTGATCGCCGCCGGCGCGCACGGCGTCGCGGTGATACGCGCGCTCTTCAGCGCGAGCGATCCCGAGGCGGCTGCGCGGTCGCTCCGTTCCGCCATCGGAAGGTGATGTCCGGTGCGCCGATCGCCGGAGCGGCATCGCGGCGATCGGGGCGCGCGATCTGCGGTGAGTTTGCGGCGTTGAACGTCTCGACGATCTCGCTGAACACCGGCTCACTCAGAAACAGATCGGTGAGCTCCGGATCGAACTGCGTGCCCCTGCCTTTCGCGATCACTTCGCGCGCCGCGCTCACCGAGCGTTCGCGCTCGTAGCGCCGTCCGTTGGTGATGACGTCGAACGTGTCGGCGAAGGCGATGATGCGCGCCTGCACCGGAATCTCGAGACCGCGGAGTCCGCGCGGATAGCCGCTGCCATCCCAGCGCTCGTGGTGCGTGAGCACGCCATCGTAGAGCTCGGGATAGAAGGCGCTGAGCGGACGAATGACGTCGGCGCCGAGCTGCGGATGCGTGATGATCAGGGCGCGCTCGCGCTCGTCGAGCTTGTCGTCGTCGTGGACGATGTCGAAGAGGGCCGCGTTGATCTTTCCGATGTCGTGATAGAGCGCGACGCGCTCGATCGTGGCGCACTCGTGCTCATCGAGGCCGGCCGCTCGTGCGAGCACGAGCGCGTAGGCAGCAACGCGACGAACGTGGGCGCCGGTCTGCGCATCGTTGGCGTCGATGGCATTGAGGAGCGCTTCGAGGGCAGCGGCGGCAACGCGCTCGCCGAGCCGCTGGTCGTGCTTGCGCCGAAGGGTGAGCGCGAGCCAGGCGCCGAGTGCGCCCAGGGTGAGAAAGCGAGTGCGAGACATCGGCACGCGGGTGTGAGGAGAAAGGTAGGGGTGGGTGGGGCGAAAGGGCGGTCTCCAAATGTGTGGGGAGTGCGGTGCGGGCAGGATGGACGAGGCCCCCGGATTCGGTAGTGCAATCCGGGGGCCTCGAAGGGGTGCCGGCGACGGCCTACTCTCCCGCGCCCTCTCGGGCGGAGTACCATCGGCGCTGCAGGGCTTAACGACCGTGTTCGGGATGGGAACGGGTGTGGCCCCTGCGCTCTAGTCGCCAGCGTAGTTCTGGTGGTTCTGTTTTGTCGATCCAACAACCGTGCAACAACGGTAGTGCAACAACGGTAGTGCAACAACGGTCTTGCAACTGCGGTCGAGCGCACCCGATCGATGGAGCGGAACAGGTGCAGGACGAACGAAAAATGAAAATGGATGAGTAGCTAATGGTGACATGCACGTCAGACATTTTTCAGCTGACGCGATTATCAAGCAGTAATGCTCTGCCTGCGGTGACTTCCAAGATAGTAGTCAAGCCGCACGGGCGATTAGGACCGCTGCGCTCGGAATGGATTGCTCCATGTCCACGGGCGGCCTATCGACGTGATGGTCTCTCACGGCCCTTCAGGGGAGTCAAGCTCCCGGGAGTGTTCATCTTGGGGGGGGC
>DASXQD010000031.1:0-6978 GCA_036493195.1 Gemmatimonadaceae bacterium
CTCGTGGCGGAGATATCCCTTGTCCTCGAGGAGCCGCAGCATCCCGCGCACGGCGGAGTAGCTGGGCGGATCGGGAAGCTCGCCGAGGATCTCGGCGGCCGTCGCCTGACCGCGGCGGTAGACGATCTCCATGAGCTGGCGCTCTCGGCGGCCGAGCTCGGAATAGACTTCACGGGACTTCATGTGCGGCTCCGGTGAGGACGAAGCGAATATGCTAGTGGATTAGCATGGTGTCAATGGGTTAGCACAAACTTTCTCATCCGGTCCCTCGGGCAGCCGCCCGCGGCGCTTCTGCTGGCGGCACCCCGCTCTGGCCCATAACTTCGGCGCTGACACTTCGTACGGGCGTATGCGCGGCATCAGCTCGCGCGGATTTACATTCTCTGCGGCGAGAAGGACAAGGCGATGGATTTGCTCGAGCCGCTGATGCGAGATCAGTATTATCTCACGCCGGCGTGGTAGAAGATCGATCCGATGTTGGCGCGGCTTCGCGGAAACGCGAGATTCGACAAACTAGTCGCGGGCGCGTAGGCTCGAGAGGCTTCAAGAATTCCCCTCATGCCAGAACCGGTACTCGTTGCGTGGAGCGGCGGGAAGGACTCGGCGCTCGTACTGCGTGCGGTTCTCGCGGACCCGTCGCTCCAGGTAGAAGCGCTCCTCACAACCGTGACGCGGGAGTACGATCGCATCAGCGTGCACGGTGTGCGCAGATCACTGCTGCACGCGCAGGTGCGAGCGCTCGAGCTGCCGCTACTCGAGATGGAGATTCCGGCCTCCTGCGACAACGCGACCTACGAGGCCGCTCTCGCCGACGCACTTCGAGGAGCGCGTGCGCGAAACGATGGCCTGCATCGATGCGTGTTCGGGGATCTGTTTCTCGAGGACGTGCGCCGATATCGCGAGGAGCGGCTCGCCTCGCTCGGCATGCAGCCGATCTTTCCATTGTGGGGGCGAGACACCAGCACGCTCGCGCGCGAATTCATTCATGATGGATTTCGCGCGGTGGTCGTGTGCGTGGACTCGACGGTGCTCGATGCGAGCTTCTCGGGACGGGAGTACGACGTGTCATTTCTCGCCGAGCTCCCGCCCGGCGTGGATCCGTGCGGAGAGAACGGGGAGTTTCACACCTTCGTGTACGACGGACCGCTGTTTCGTGAACGCATGAAATTCTCGATCGGCGAAACGGTCGTCCGCGACGAGCGCTTCGTGTATACCGATCTCGTGGCCTCGACCGACGCTGCTACCTAGCTGGACTGAAATGAGGTGCCAAGTCACGTCGAAATGCGGGACTCCCATTCGTCGCCTGCATGGAGCGACGATCGCCGTCGTTTGACGTCGCATATCGTGGCGCTCTCGACAGGAATTCAACGGAGATGCAGCAATGCGGAAATTGATTCTCAAGATGTCGATGTCCGTTGACGGCTTCGTAGGTGGCGCCAAGAGCGACGTCGACTGGATTTTTGCGACGATGGACGAAGGCGCGGTGGACTGGACGATGAAGAGCATCTGGCAGGCGGGCGTCCACATCATGGGGAGCCGCACCTTTCACGACATGGCATCGTACTGGCCATTCTCGAGCGAGGTGTACGCCGCGCCCATGAACGAGATTCCCAAGGTCGTCTTCTCGACGAATCCATCGGTGCTATCGCCGGCTGGCCGCTCGACCACACAGGCGATACGCGATGCCTCGCGCGCGAGTGGCACGCGCGCGAACGCGAGTGGCGGCGATTCGGCGAAGGAGCAGAGCTGGCTGAATGCGCGCGTGATGTCGGGCGACCTCGCGACGGACATCGCGCAGCTCAAGAGCGAGCCGGGCAAGGACATCATGGCGCATGGGGGTGCCAGCTTCGCGCGCAGTCTCGTGCGCCTCGGACTCGTGGATGAATACCAGCTGCTCATGCACCCGGTCGCACGTGGACAGGGGCTGCCGCTCTTCTCGGAGCTGCCGAAGCCGATCGCGTTGAAGCTCGTGAGCGCGACCGTCTTCCCCGCCGGCGCCGTCGCGCACGTGTATCGACCTGCGCCGGCGAGGTAGGCGCCCCCCTCCTCCGGATTGACGAACGCTCAACGGATTTGCGTTCGATACCTGGAGGTCACGCCAGGAGACTCCGTCACTGCGATCCGGTAGCCGCGCCGATCTCCTGGAGCGCGAGCGTGATGTCCGCCGTGTGCGCGTTGTAGAAGGCGATGTCGGCCGAGGGGACGCCAAGCTCCGCAGGCACCTTTTGCCCGGCCTTGACCATCGCCGCGGCGCTCCCGGCCTTGTTCAGCTCCACCGTGAGTCCGACCCACTGGCTGCACGATAGCCCCGCCGACTCGATCGCCTTCTGCACGCCGGGGCGCGGTCCGCAAATCGCCTTTGCCGCAGCCTCCGAATTGTCGTAGCTGGAGTCACCGATGTTCTCGGCTTCGGCGGGATGCTGTTTCACGTACGAGGCGAAGCTGGATGACGCCTTCATGAACTTCGTGAATGTGCCGGTGTTGATCGGAACGCGCGTCACGGTGACGGAGGCGTCGTCCTGCGCGCCTGCGGATGCGGAAGCCGAGACGATCGCGGCGGTGAGGGTGGCCATCATGAGCGCGAGCTTCGATGTAGCGAACATCGTGAACTCCTGTAGCGGTGAATCGACCGGGATGTGGATACGAGGTGATCAGGCGAATATACCGGCGGTGTCACGGAATGTCTTGCGCTCTCGCCTGGCCCCGATTGGCGAGTTCGGCCCCCGGGCCCTAACTTGTTGCTGACATTTCGATTCGGAGCACGTCCTCGTGACGGGATCAGACTACGATCGGCTCCAAGCGGCGCTCGGAAACGCCTACACGATCGAGCGCGAGCTGGGCCGCGGCGGGATGGCGACCGTGTACCTGGCCCGGGATGCGAAGCATCAGCGGCGCGTCGCGCTCAAGGTGCTCGATCCCAATCTCGCGGCGTCGCTGGGCCCGGAGCGTTTCCGCCGCGAGATCACGACCGCGGCGCAGCTGCAGCATCCACACATTCTGGGCGTGCACGACTCCGGAGAGACGGCCGACGGCCAGCTCTGGTTCACCATGCCGTACGTCGAGGGCGAGTCGCTGCGCGAGCGGCTCCGCCACGAGCGTCAGATGTCGGTGCAGGATGTCGTCCGCATCATCCGCGAGGTCGCGGGCGCGCTCGACTATGCGCACCAGAAGGGCGTGCTGCACCGCGACATCAAGCCCGAGAACATTCTGCTGACCACGGGCGGCGACGCGCTGCTCGCGGACTTCGGCATCGCGCGCGCTCTCGATGCGAGCGCCACGAACAATGGGTCACGCGGTGGCCTCACCCAGACGGGACTGTCGATCGGCACTCCGCAGTACATGAGTCCCGAACAGGCGGCCGGCGAGCGTGGCCTCGATGCGCGCAGCGACATCTTTTCGCTCGGCGCCGTGTGCTACGAGATGCTCGCAGGCGAGCCGCCATTCTCCGCACCGACGCAGCAGGCGATCGTCGCGAAGATCCTCACGACCGATGCGCCGTCCGTGCGTGTGCTGCGCCCGGATGTGTCGCCCGCGATCGATGCCATTCTGGCCCGAGCGATGCAGCGCGTGCCGGCCGAGCGGTGGCGGTCGGCGGGAGAGATGGCGCACGCGCTCGAGGCGGAGGCGCACGCTACGCACACCGCCGCGCCCGTCGCACCCGTCGCAATGCCGGCTCTCGCGAGCGAGCAGCGCCCGCCGTCTCGGCGCAAGATTCCGGTGTCCGCGCTCGCGCTCATCCTCGGCCTCGCGATCGGCGGCGGCGCGTTGTTCGCGTGGCGTTCCCACTCGCAGACTAGTGCGCCGGGCGAATCGGGGCTGACACGTGTCGCGGTGCTGCCGTTCGAGAACGTCGGCGACACGAGCGACGCGTACTTCGCCGACGGCGTGACCGATGCCGTGCGTGGCAAGCTCACGGGGGTGCCCGGCATCGAGGTCATTGGTTCGGCGAGCTCCGCACAGTATCGCAAGACGACGAAGACGCCGCAGCAGATCGGCCAGGAGCTCGGGGTGCGCTATCTGCTCATCGGGCGCGTGCACTGGGCGCGAGCGGCGGGCGGCACGAGCCGAGTGCAGGTGAGTCCGGAGCTCATCGACGCGAGCACCGCCGCGGACAAGTGGCAGCAGCCGTTCGACGCGCCGCTCACCGACGTGTTCCAGGTGCAGGGAGACATCGCGTCGAAGGTAGCGCAGGCGCTGGAGGTGGCGCTGACGCCGGCGGCGAAGCAGGATCTCGCCGCCAAGCCCACGAAGGATCTGGTCGCCTACGATTCGTATTTGCGAGGGCTCGCCCTGCGGAATTCCGGCAATTCCGCCAGTATTCTGCGCCGCGCCATTGTGGCTCACACGGATGCCGTCGTCAGAGACTCGACTTTCGCACTCGCGTGGAGCGCCCTCGGTGGCGAGCTCTCGCTCATGTACAGCAACGGCGTTCCCTCACCAGCGCTCGCCGACTCGGCGGATAAGGCAACGGAGACTGCGCTCAGGCTCCAGCCCGATCTCGAAGATGCGCGTGCATCGCGCTCGAGATACTACTCCTTTGTCACGCGGGACAACGTGCGGTCGCTGGCGGAAGCGAAGGAGGGGCTCGCGCATGCACAGACGAGCGCCTTGTACGCCGCCGCAGCGAGCGCCGAGGAGCAGCTCGGGAAATGGGATGCGGCGGCCGCGGATGCCATGCAGGCGTACACGCTCGATCCGCGCAGCCCATCGGTGGTCGGACGACTGGCGAATATCGCCGTGTTCCGCCGGGACTCGACGGGGCGCATGTGGGCGGATCGGGCAATGGCTCTCGCCCCCGGCAACTTCATCTATATGTTGTACGGCGTTCTCGCAGATGTGCAACACGGCGATCTTGCTGCCGCTCGGCGCCGGATGCACGCGCCCGCGGCGAGCACGGATCCCTCTGCTCTCGTGGCGTACTTCGGTGAGTACTACGATCTCGGATGGACGCTCGACAGCGCGCAGGACAAGCTGCTCCTCAGCCTTGGTGTCGACTCCTTTGATGGGGACACCGCTGCGTGGCAAATCGTACGCGCGCAGCAGTTTCGTCTGCATGGAGATCAGGCGAACACGCGCGTCGCCGCGGAGCTCGCACTTGCGCCGTTCGAATCGCAGCTGAAAGTGAACCCGCGTGATGCGCAGCGGCGCCTTTTCGTGGGGTTGTGCCTCGCGTACCTGGGTAGAAACGCCGAAGCAATTCAGGAGGGTGAGCGCGCCGTGGCCACTCGGCCATCGTACAGAGATAATGCGGTCAATGGGCCGTACTTCGACCAGGTTCTTGCACGCGTGTACATGACGGCCGGTAAGCCGGAGCAAGCGCTCGACATTCTCGAGAGGCTCCTGCAGCATCCGTATTATCTCACACCGGCCTGGCTGCGCGTCGATCCGACGTTCGCGCCGCTGCGCGGAAACCCGCGCTTCGAGAAGCTCATCGCGAGCGAGAAGACGGTCACGTAGCAACGCCGATCTAGTGTGCGCCGAGCTCCAGCTTTCCCAGCCGCTGGATCCCGCTCTCGGCGAGCCAGATGATGTTGCGCTTCGCGTCCACCGACACGTTGCGCACCACGGAGCCGGGAGTCGGGATCTTCACCGTTTCCATTTTCCCGGTGCGCGGATCGAAGCCGACCATGGTGCCCGTGCCCGACTCATTGTACCAGATGCGTCCGTCGGGCGCGTACGCGATACCGTACGGCGCCGATCTGTCGCCGCCCGGCGATCGCCACTCGTGGAACTCCCCGGACTTCGGATCGAATCGGCCCAGGTAGCCGCGCGCGTAGTCGGTGTAGTAGATCATCCCGTTCGGCGCGACCTCGATCCGCCGAGGACGCGCGCTCTCGTTCGGGATCACGAGCTCCTTCATTGCACCCGTGCTCGTGTCGACGCGACCGATCTTGTTCGTGCCGAAGAGCGAGATCCAGATCGCACCATCGGGAGCGAGGCGCATCCCGTACGGGAGTGAGCGCGGCGTCGGACAGGTGAACGTGCGCACCTTGCCCGTTGCGGGATCGAGCTCGCCGTACGTGTTGTTGGTCTGCGCGGTGAACCAGACCTTGTTGCCAGCGAGGAGCGGTGTGTGCGGCGCGCTCGCGTTCGCGGGGAGCTTGTACTCGGTGATCTTCATCGTGCGCGGATCGAGATGGCCGATGAGCCCCGCGCGCTGCGCCGTGTACCAGACGGTGAGATCGGGCGCGACGACTATTCCGTGCGGGCCGGAGGCGGGTGTCGGCGTGGCGACGTCGGTGATCTTGCCCGTTGCGGGATCGAGGCGGCCGATGAAGCTGTTGTTCTGATCCGTGTACCACACGACGCCGTCGAGGCTGACAGCGGGATCATGCGGAAAGGCGTTGGCGCGCAGGAGTTGGTATTCGGTGATCGACGGTGGGACGGCGAAAGAGATGCCCGCGAAGGACAGACCTGCGATGGCTGCGAGCAGGCGGGAAATCATCGAAGTCCTCCGGACGAAACGCGCTTGGGCGACGAGCGATGTCCCCTAATTCATAACGAGGAAAGCGAGTGAGCGTGGAGCGCTTCGACCGCAGGCCCTACGGTTTCGCGATCGGCGCTACCGCGATCTTCTGACCGTCGCTCGGCATCCCATAGATCAACACCGCAAACCGCTGTCCCGCTGCGACATTCTCCGAGAGCGTCGACGTGGGAGAGTGGCCCGCGCACGACTGAAGCACCTTGCCATGCGGCGATGTGACGAGACCGATCGTGTGCGTGCCGGGAGAAACGGGAATGAGCATCGCGGAGCCGACGTATTTCGGTGTCGGGCAGGCGCCGTCCACCATGATGTACTGCTGCGGAAGCGTGTCGATCATGCTGTTCGCCGCGGCCACCACCAGCAGTCCGCCACTTCCCTGCGCCGCCGTCTCGCCGCTCGAGACCATGTCGTTCAGGCGCTTTCCTCCCTCGTCCACGTAGACGCCGCCAATCTGGTTATCCATCGTGGGACTGAGTGCTACCGTGAGCTGGTCG
>DASXQD010000032.1:0-7826 GCA_036493195.1 Gemmatimonadaceae bacterium
AAAACATTCAAGAACTTCGTGGCCGGCGCGTGGGTCGAGCCTTCGACCGGCAAGTACTTCGACAACATCAATCCGGCCGACACGACTGACGTCATCGGCCGCTTTCCACTTTCGGGCGCGTCGGATGTCGAGCGCGCCGTCGCCTCGGCGAAAAAGGGGTTCGAGCGCTGGAGACGCACGCCGGCGCCCGCGCGTGGCGATATCCTGCGCAAAGCGGGCGACCTGCTCGTCGCGCGCAAGGACGAGATCGCGGAGCTGATGACACGCGAGATGGGGAAGCCGCTCACCGAAACGCGTGGCGACGTGCAGGAAGGGATCGACACCGCGTACTACGCCGCCACCGAGGGTCGCCGCCTGTTCGGACAGACGGTGCCGAGCGAGCTGCGCTCGAAGTGGGCGATGAGTTTTCGGAGGCCGATCGGCGTCTGCGGGATCATCACGCCGTTCAATTTTCCGCTCGCGATTCCGACGTGGAAGATTTTCCCGGCGCTGCTCTGCGGCAACGCGGTGATCTTCAAGCCGGCCGAGGATGTGCCGCACACCGGAACGGTGTTCGTCGAGATCCTGCTCGAGGCAGGGCTCCCGGCCGATGTCATCCAGCTGCTGCACGGCGCGGGTGAGGTCGTGGGCGCGGCGATCGTTTCGCATCCGGAGATCCCGGCGCTCTCGTTCACCGGCTCGACCGACGTGGGCTCGATCGTGGGTGAGACGTGCGGGAAGATGCACAAGCGCCTCTCGCTCGAGATGGGCGGCAAGAACGCGATGATCGTCCTCGACGATGCTGATCCGGATCTCGCGCTCGAGGGCGTGCTGTGGGGCGCGTTCGGCACCACAGGTCAGCGCTGCACCGCAACGAGCCGGCTGATCCTTCAGTCGAAGATTCACGATCGCGTGCTCGGCGAGCTCGTTGATCGCGCAAAGGCGATGAAGCTCGGCGACGGCCGGAAGGCGGGGACGGACGTGGGTCCGCTCATCAACGAGGCGTCGCGCAAGAAGGTCGAGCGATACGTGGACATCGGGCAGGCGCAGAACGCGGACCTCTTGTGCGGCGGCAAGCGTGCCACGGGCAAGGGTCTCGAGAACGGCTACTTCTTCGAGCCCACCGTGTTCGCGCGCGTGGGCGCCGGCTCGCGCCTCGAGCAGGAGGAGATCTTCGGCCCGATACTCTCGGTCATTCGCGTCGACAGCGTGGACGAGGCGTTCGCGGTGAACAACGACGTGCGCTATGGACTCTCGTCTTCGGTGTACACGCGGGACGTTAATGTCGCCTTTCGCGCCTTAACCGAGCTGGACAACGGTATCACCTACATCAATGCACCCACGATCGGGGCGGAGGCGCATCTGCCCTTTGGTGGAGTGAAGCAGACGGGCAACGGGCATCGCGAAGGCGGATGGGAGGTGTACGAGTTCTATTCGGAGACCAAGGTTGGTTACGTGGACTTTTCGGGTACACTACAGCGTGCGCAGATCGACAATTACGGCGACGACGCGACGACGCTCCTGTAGCTCGTTGCGTCGCTCGCTGCGTGGAGTCTCATCCGGACCCCTGGTGCGCGGGCGCGACTTGCAATCGGCCCGCGACTCAGGGAAATTCGTCAGCAGTTGCCTCGCGGTCGACTGATCAGTCACCCGGAGAGCGGCCGTTCGCCGGCACGCGAACCTCCGCCGGATCATTCCGCCGCCACACGATGGACGCCGATGTCTCACTCTCCCTCACCATCCGCCTCTCGAATTTCCACTGAGCATCGGGCGCATGTGCTGCGCGCGATGAATCGGTCGCGGTGGCGGATGGATGGGTTCTGGGAGTGGTCGAAGATCGTTATTTTCGCCGTCGCGCTGTTCATCGTCATCCGGACGTTCGGCGTCGAGGCCTACAAGATCCCGTCGGGCAGCATGGAGCGCACGCTCCTCGTCGGCGATTTTCTCCTCGTGAACAAGGCGCTCTACGGCGCCGAAATTCCGTTCACACACGTGCGGCTTCCCGCGCTTCGTGCCCCGAAGCGCGGAGATGTGATAGTCTTCCAGTATCCACTCAATACGCAACAGAGCTACGTGAAGCGGCTCATCGGGCTGCCACGCGATACAGTGGAGATGCGAGACGGCTCGCTGTACCTGAACGGGCGCATGCAGAACGAGCAGTACGTCATTCATTCGCATCCGGTCGGAGAGCCGCTGGAGGAGGAGTTCCGGTGGCAGGATCAGTATCTCGTGCGCACGGCGCAGGCGAGCGTGGGATACCATCCCTCGCGTAACACTTGGGGTCCGCTGATCGTCCCTGAGAAGAGCTATTTCATGCTCGGAGACAATCGTGACAATTCCGAGGACAGCCGGTACTGGGGCTTCGTCGCTGATTCCCTGATCAAGGGAAAGCCCTTGATCGTCTATTACAGCTACGAGCGCGATGCAACTCACAAGCTTCCGTGGCTCACCGATATCCGCTGGAATCGGCTGGGCACGCGGATTCGTTGATCGATTCGCTGATTCGAAGTTCGGTTTGCACGCGCGCCGTCGCGCATGCGTGCTGGTCCCCGCAGGAGTAGCCGCCCAGTATGGCCGTACCCTCGCATAAGAAGTCGTCGTACGACGAAGGGTCTCTGGATCAGTATCTTCGCGACATCAGCGCGTATCCGCTGATCGATCGCGATGAAGAAGTGCGTCTGGCGCAGCTCATTCGCGTCAAGGATGCGGAAGCGCTCGACAAGCTCGTGCGCTCGAATCTGCGCTTCGTGGTCTCCGTTGCGAAGAAGTATCAGAACCAGGGCGTTGCCCTCTCCGATCTCATCAACGAGGGGAACCTCGGGCTCATCCGCGCGGCGCACAAATTCGACGAGACGAAGGGGATCAAGTTCATCTCCTACGCCGTCTGGTGGATTCGCCAGGCGATTCTGCAGGCACTCGCCGAGCAGTCGCGCATCGTGCGCGTGCCGCTCAATCGCGCGGGCACGCTGCACCGGATCGGCAAGCGCGCCAACGCGCTCCTCCAGGAGCTCGGGCGCGAGCCCACGCACGAAGAGATCGCCCTCGAGATGGACATCACCGAGGAGGAGGTCGCGAAAACGATCTCGATCTCGCAAACCCATCTCTCGCTCGACGCGCCAATGACGCCCGGCGAGGACAATCGCCTGCTCGACTACCTGCCCGATACACTGAATGCCACGCCGGATGAGCAGACGTTCGAGAAGGCGCTCACCGAAGCCATCGAGGAGTCGCTCTCGTCGCTCAAGGAGCGCGAAGCGAAAATCCTGCGCCTGTATTTCGGGCTGGACAGTGAGGAGCCGATGACGCTCGAGCAGATCGGTGCGCTGCTCGGAATCACGCGCGAGCGTGTGCGCCAGATCAAGGAAAAGGCGCTCTCCCGTCTGCGCCACGTCTCTCGCGCCAGAGCGCTCGAGAGCTTTCTGGGCTAGCTTTCCGGGGTTAGGCACGCGTGCGTCGCCTCGCGACGATGCGCTCCCGACGCTCACCGGATGCTCGACGGCCCAATGGTCCAGCTCAGCCCCGAAGATTTCGAGCGTCCGTTCGCCAAAGGCAGCTCCCGCCGCTTGCTCGTGATGCTGGGCCGCGCGCTCGCGCTCCGATGCCCGAATTGCGGCTCGCGCGGATTGCTCGCGACCTGGTTCCGTATGCACGAACGCTGTCCGGCGTGCGGCCTTCGCGTGGAGCGCGAAGGGAGCGACTACATGGCCGGCTCGCTGCTCTTCAACATCGTGCTGGCCGAGATGATCTTCGCTGCGATCTTCGTGGCGTATCTGCTCATCACCTGGCCGCGACCGAACTGGGACATGCTCGAGATCGCGGCGCCGGTCGGAATGGCAGTCGCGCCATTCGTGCTCTTTCCGTTCTCGAAGCTGGTGTGGCTCGCCGCGGATCTGGCGCTACGGCCCGCAGACCCGCGCGAGCTCGGAGATGCCGGTTCGGGGAGCTCCGGGAAGCTCTGAGTCGGGCCTGCGACTTCGCCGGCAGCAGAGACCTCGCGCATGAGGTAGCCGACGCGGTGGCTGGTGGCGCGACGGCCCGGTACTTTTCGGCGCCTATGCCACACGCCGCTCGCCGCTTGCGACTTTTCGCCGTCGCCCTGCTCGCGCTCCTCGCTGGGCGCGCCGGCGCCCAGAGCGCCTCTGCGGCGAAGACGTCGCCGAGCGCCGCGACCACGTCCGCCATCTCGTCGGCGGATCTGCGGACGCGCCTCTATCTCATCGCTGACGATTCGATGCGCGGGCGGCTCGCGGGCTCCGCGAGCGATACGCTCGTGACGGCGTACATCGCGTCGGAGCTCGCGCGCGCGGCACTCTCGCCCGCCGGCGAGAATGGCGGCTGGTTTCAAATCGTGCACTTTCGCGATCGCGGCGGTCACGAGCCCACCATTCCTTCGCGCAACGTGATCGGTGTGCTGCGCGGCAGCGATCCCGTGCTGCAGAACGAGTACGTGGTGATCAGCGCGCACAACGATCACGTCGGCATCGGACGCCAGGCAGTCGATCACGACTCGCTGCGCGTCGCCAACTTCGCGGCTGCGATGCGCAAGCGCGGAAGCTCGGCCGCGGCGGCGCAGGCGTGGGCTACGCACGCGCTCGACTCACTGCGCGCACTGCGCCCGCCGCGGCGCGACTCGATTTTCAACGGCGCGGATGACGACGGATCGGGCACCGTCGCGCTGCTCGAGATCGCGGAAGCGGTGGCCGCATCGCCCGACAGGCCGAAGCGATCGATCCTCTTCATCTCGCACACGGCCGAGGAGGAGGGACTCCTTGGCTCCGAGTGGTTCACCGATCATCCGACGGTGCCGCGCGATTCACTCGTGGCGGAGCTCGACATGGACATGATCGGGCGCGGCAGCGCGGCCGATGTTGCGAATGGCGGGCCCGCGTATCTGGAGCTCGTCGGCACGCGACGCCTGTCGACGGAGCTCGGCGATGTGGCGGAGCGGGTGGATGCGAAGGAGCCGATTCCATTCAAGTTCAACTACGCGTTCGATGCTCCGGGCGACAAGGAGGAGTACTACTGCCGTGCCGATCACTACTCGTACGCACGCTACGGAATTCCCTCGATCAACTTTTCACGAGGCGATCATCCCGATTATCACGAGGTGACCGACGAGCCGCAGTACATCGACTACGATGCGCTCGCGCGCGTGGCGACGTACGTGCGCGACCTCGCGGTGACGCTCGCGAACCTCGACCATCGCGTGCTGGTCGACAAGCCCAAACAGCAGGATCCGCACGCAGGGTGCGTGCAATGACGAACGCAACGTCCAACTTCCTCTACTAGACGGCAGCCATGGCGCAACAGAGCTCGTTCGACGTGACCACGGGAGTCGACCTGCAGGAGGTCGACAACGCGGTGAATCAGGCCCAGAAGGAGATCACGCAGCGCTACGACTTCAAGGGGTCGCCTGCGAAAATCGAATTGCAGCGCGCGGAGAACAAGATCGTGCTCGAGGCGGAGGGCGACTACAAGATGACGGCGGTGCTCGACGTGCTGCAGTCGAAGCTGATCAAGCGCGGCGTGTCGATCAAGAACCTCGACATCGGCGAGGTCAAGCCCGCCAGCGGCGATACGGTGCGGCGCGAGATCACGCTCAAGATGTCGCTCGACGGCGAGACATCGAAGAAAGTGGTGGCAGCGATCAAGGACGCAAAGATGAAAAAGGTGCAGGCGTCGATTCAGGGGGAGCAGGTGCGCATCACGTCGCCGTCCAAAGACGAGCTGCAGGACGTGATGACGCTGCTGCGCGGGAAGGATTTCGGAGTGGAGCTCAAGTTCGGGAACTACCGGTAAGCGGGCAGCGTCATCGCGCGAGCGTGCTCGCGGTGAAGTAGGCAATGATCTCGTCGCGCCGCTTTTCGGAGCGTGCTTCCACGGATCCGTTGACGATCGCGCCTGCTCGCGCGAACACCGGAATGATCGCAAGGTACATCGTGTCCGCGCTCATCACGACGCGTACGCGCTCGACCATCGCGTGATGCCCGCTCGCCAGGACGGCGCACGCGGGAGCGCTGTCGAATTTCACCCCTCCGCCTCCGCTGTGCGCCAACCCGCCCATCGGGGACGCCGCTACCAGCACCGTGAACGTGGTACTGTCCGCGGCGATCCAGCGCTTGCTCGAGGGACGCTCCTGCGGCTCCGCAGTGAAGTCGACTGGCAATTCGATCATGCCTGCTCCGAGGGGCAGGGAATCACGATGGGTCGCGATGGCCTGCCGGATGCGTGGCAGCTCGCATGGAGCCTTGCCCTTTGCGAGCCCTTCACCGAATTCCGGAGTGAACGTATCGCTCGAGCTCGAGGCCTGCGCATGCGAGGGCATCGCCGCCAGCGAGGTCGCCAGCACGGCAACGAAGATGCTTTTCACGATGAAGCTCCTCCGGAAGTGAGGGCGTCCAGGCACATCGTCCGAAGATAGCGCACGTTCCATTCGCCCGAGAAGCGGATGCGCGTGTGCTTCTGTCCAAGCAGTGACCTCGCGCTAGATTCCGCAAATGTCAAAATTCCTGCTCGCCGCGCGTCGCGTCGCCTCTGCAGCCGCGCTCGCGTGGATTGTCGCGGCCCCCGCCGCCGCGCAAAAACCCGGCGCGGCACTGAGCTCGACCGAGCGCATGCTCGTAAAATCCGTGGACGCGCACAACGCCAGCGCGCTCGCACTCCTGATCAAGCTCGTCGACATCAACAGCGGCACGATGAACTTTGCCGGCGTCCGGCAGGTCGCCGATGTGCTCGCGGCGCAGCTCGACTCGCTCGGCTTCAAAACGCGCTGGGTGGACGGCGCGCCCTTTCATCGCGCCGGGCATCTCGTCGCCGAGCATCCGGGCTCGGGGCCCAAGCTGCTGCTCATCGGACATCTCGACACCGTGTTCGAGCCCGACAATCCCTTTCAGAAATTTCAGCGGCTCGACGACTCGACCGCCAAGGGTCCGGGCGTGATCGACATGAAGGGCGGAGACGTCATCATGGTGGCGGCACTGCGCGCGCTGAAGGAAGCGCGCGCGCTCGACAAGATGAACGTCACGATCGTGTTCGATGGCGATGAGGAAGAGTCGGGAACGCCGCTCGAGCTCTCGCGCGCGACACTGAGGGATGCGGCGAAGGGTGCCGCGGCCGCACTTGGATTCGAGGATGGCTCGGGCGATCCCGGGACGGCGATGACGTCGCGGCGCGGCGCGGGCTCATGGGCGCTCACCGTCAGCGGTACGCCCTCGCACTCCGGACAGATCTTCTCACCGGAAGTGGGCGCGGGCGCGGTGTTCGAGGGCTCGCGCGTGCTGAGCGAGTTCTACACGAAGCTCGGCCACGAGCAGTACCTCACGTTCAATCCCGGCGCTGCGGTGGGCGGCACCGCGGTGACGCTCGATTCCACCGGCACCGTGGGCACGGCCGAGGGCAAGGACAACGTCGTGGCCGCGCAGATGCGCGTGACGGGCGATCTGCGGACGATCTCGCCCGAGCAGTTCGATCGTGCGGAGAAGACGATGAAGGAGATCGTGGCTGCGCCGCTGCCGGGCACGCACTCCGAGATCACATTCGAGACCGGCTACCCGCCGATGGCACCCACGGAGGGCAACCGCAGGCTGCTCGCGATCTATGACAGGGCGAGCCGCGATGTGGGCTCGGGCGGCGTGGTCGCGGTGGATCCGGCGAAGGCGGGAGCGGCGGACATCTCCTTCGTCGCGAACCTCGTGCCGATGTCGATCGACGCGCTCGGACTCTCGGGGCACGATGATCACACGGACAAGGAAACGGCGGACCTGAGCATGTTGCCGGTGAAGACGAAGCGGACGGCCGTGTTTCTGTTGCGATTGACGAACGGCGCGGCGAAAGGGAATTGAGCTCAT
>DASXQD010000033.1:0-6292 GCA_036493195.1 Gemmatimonadaceae bacterium
CCCTGCTCGTGCTCTCGGCCGCCGACGCGAGCTCTCTCGCCTACAGCGCCAGCCCACTGGCGCTTCTCATTCCCTGGTTCCTTCACGTGCCGATCGTCGCGCCGCCGACCAAGAGCCAGCGCGGCGCGGGCACTGTGCTGCGCACCGCGGTCGCCGTGCTCGCGGGTGCATGGGCGACGATCATCGTGCTCGATGTTCCCGCTGCGACCGGCGCCGTACGGAGCTACGCCAACTACACGAACGAGCGACTCACCGAGCGCGCCGACAGCGACTTCGCGATCGGGCTCAAGATCTTCCCCTCGCTCTCCGGAGGCGCACCGCCATTTGCGATCGAGAGCGATCTCGATCTCGCGGATACGGTCGGCGCCCAGGCGCTCAGCGTTTATCTCTCGCCTGATGGCACGAGCATCGCGTCGCTCGACTCGCTCGCGCACACGCTCGCCGATCAGCGCGGCGATCGCCAACTCGTGATCGCACTCGACCTCGGCCACGAGTCGCGCCCGGCCGCATCGCGGCAGGCAGCGTACTTCGATGCGCGCGTCGCCGATCTCAATCGCATCGTGCACATCCTTCACCCCGACTTCATCGTGCCGGCCATCGATCCGAATGGCGCCGCGTCGCGCGCGCTCGGGCGCGTGCCGATAGCGATCTGGGTCGCGTACTTCCGCAGGGCGGCCGAGGTCGCGCATCAGGCGAATCCCAGGACGCGCGTGCTCGTGCACGTCGGCGGATTCGGCGCGCGGGACAGCGCCCTCTACGCCTGGGCCGGCGCGCCTGCATCTCCCATCGATGCGATCGGCTTCACGCTCGTCCCCTGGCTCGGCGGCGCCGCCACGCTCGATGCGCGCATGCGCACGGCCGACAGTTGGCTCAACAGCTATCCGGAGCCCAAGGAGCACTGGGTGCTCGAGGCGGGCGGACTCCCGATGGTGCACGGCGAGGAGAATCAGGCGCGCGCGATCTGGGGAACGATTGCATGGGCTACGAGCCGGCGAGCGGTGAAAGGCGCGATCGTGTTCGAGGCGAGCGACTATGGAACGCCGATCGGCCTGCGCGCGCCGGGAGGACGCGTGCGCCCCGCGGCCGAGACGCTCGCGCGTGCGATTCGCGTGCTCTCGGAGAACGCGGCGCCGTAGAAGGGATAGCAGGGTGGAGCACAGGCAACGGCAACTGTTGATACTACGACGAAAACGGACACAGACGGACACAGACGGACACAAACGGAGAACGGCATTCGCATGCAGTCAGATGTCCGTCAGTTTGTGTCCGTCAGTGTCCGTCAGTGTCGTTTCACCAACAGTTGACGCATTTGCTCCGCATTACTACACGCGCCGCCCCGTACCTCGGATTGCCGACTGGACCAGCGCGCTCTCCACGAAACAGCGATTCGCCAGCTCCTGCATCTCGCTCGCGGTCACCGCGCGGATGCGCGCGTCGTGCTCGTCGATCTCGTGCAGGCCGCGGCCAAAGATCCATGCATCGATGATCTCGCCGAGCAGTGCACCGCCGCTCTGTGAGCGAATCGCGTGCGTGCCGATCGCGTATTCCTTCGCCTGCGCCAGCTCCGCTTCGGTCACCGGTGCCTCGCGCAGCTTCGCGAACTCGGCGAGCAGCCCCGCGCGCGCGATCTCCTCCTTCTCGGGCGAGGTCGCGATGTACGACACGAACATGCCGGCTCTCCGCCACTCGGCCGCGAACGCGCTCACGGTGTACGCGAGCGACTGCCGGTCGCGCAGCTGATCGAAGAACCGTCCACCGAGTCCGCTCGCCACGCCGGCGAGCAGGTCGGCGGCGAAGCGCGCATCGTCCGAGCGCGACGGCGAGGGAAAGGCGAGCGCGAGCGCGCTCTGCGCCTTCTCGCGCGACTCCACGACCGTGAGTGGCGCTTTCGGCCACGCTGGCGCAGCGAGCGGCGCCTCCTCTCGCCAGCGCAGCTCAGCGAAACGCGCAGCCGCGAGCGTCGCCATCTCGTCCGGATCGACGTCGCCCACCACCGCGATCACGCTCGGTCCTTCGAGCACGCGCGCGCGATGCCAGTCGCGCACCTCGTCCGCATCGATGCCCGGGAGTGAGCTCTCGGTTCCAGATGCCGGCACACCGTACGGGTGTCCCGCGAAGGCTTCCGCGGTGAGGAGCCGAAGTGGATACCGATACATGTCGTCGCGGAGCATCTCGAGATCGGCGATCGCGAGCGCGCGCTCGGTCTCGAGCGCCTGCTCGCCGAAGGTCGCGTGCTGCACGACGTCCGCGAGCAGCTCGAGTGCCGCGCCGGTATGCCGCGCCGGCACCGAGATGCCCCAGCCGAAGCTTTCGGAGCTCGTGCTTCCACTCACCGAGCCGCCAAGCAGCTCGCCGTCTTCCGCGATCTGCGCCGCCGAGCGCGATCGCGTGCCCTTCACCGATGTGCGCGTGAGCATCGATGTCAGCCCCGCGCGCGCCGCCGACTCGTCGGTCGCGCCGCCGGCGACGTGGATCCCCAGCTGCACGAGCGGTGCACCGGGACGACGCATCACGAGAATCGGAACGGCTCGAGCGGTGCGATAGACGCGTACGCGCCCCTCCTCGCGCTCCAAGCTCGCGCGCGCGGTGCGCGCGGGCGCGACCGGCGATGGCGCCGGGATTCCGGGCAGCGGAGACGCGCCGCCGGAGAGCAGCGCGCGCATTGCTGCCGCATCGCGCGCCAGCTCGGGCGCGCCGCGCGGCCGGTACACGATCACGCCGGCCGAATCCTCGGTGAGATGTCGGCGCACAGCCTCGGTCACCTCCATTGCCGACGCCGAGAGCAGGCGGTCGAGCTCGCGCTCGCCCATCTGCCAGTCGCCAAGGGCCTCCCACTCTGCGAGAAAGTTCGCCTGCCCTTCCATGGTCTCGAGCCGGCGAACGAACCGCGCTTCGAGCAGCTGTCGCGCGCGATTGAGCTCGTCGTCGCTGAAGCCGTTCGCGCGCACATCCGCGAGCTGCGCCCACACGTTGCGCGCGGCGTCGATGGTTTTCCCTGGCGGCCCCTCCGCGTGCACGACGAACACGCCGAGCTCCGTTGGCGTGTAGTCGTAGGCGGAGATAGACGTCGCCAGCTTGCGCTCGCGCACCGCGCGATAGAATCGCGAGCCGCGGCCGCTGCCGAGCATCGTGCCCGCGAGCTCGAGCAGCGGCGTGTCGGGATGCAGCGAGCCGGGCGTGCGCCAGCCGAAGGTGAGCTGCGTCTGCGTGATGTCGCCATCGAGCTCGCGGTAGCGAAACTCGCGGTGC
Organism: Gemmatimonadaceae bacterium; assembly: GCA_036493195.1. Taxonomy (GTDB): domain Bacteria; phylum Gemmatimonadota; class Gemmatimonadetes; order Gemmatimonadales; family Gemmatimonadaceae; genus FEN-1250. Next base: position 3,250 of record DASXQD010000033.1, read on the forward strand.
TCGGGCTCGCGCGGGCCGGGAGTGCGCTCGATCGGCGCGTCGGGGAGCGATCCGTACCGCCGCTCGATCTGTCCCGCGGCGTCGTCGAGGTCGATGTCGCCGACGATACTCAGGATCGTGGAGCGCGGGCGATAGAAGTTGCGATAGAAGCGCACCAGATCATCGCGCGTGAGCTTGCGCAAGCCATCCTCGCGGCCGATCCGCCAGCGCCGCATGCGATGTCTGTCGTGCAGGAGCTCGAACAGCGTCTCCGTCGCCACTGCCGATGGGTTGTCCGCCTTGCGCTTCGCCTCCTCAATGATCACCTCGAGCTCCTTCGCGAGCTCCTCCGCATCGATCACGGAATTCGCGTACGCATCGCGCTGGATGTCGAGGCCGCGCGCGAAGCTCGCGGCGGGGAGCACGGTGTAGTAGCTCGTGCGATCGTAGATCGTACCCGCGTTCAGGTATCCGCCCGCGGACTTCGTCTCCTTCGAGATCGCGCCCACCGGCCGGTCCGGTGTGCCCTTGAAGAACATGTGCTCGAGCACGTGCGCGATGCCCGCCACGTCGTCGGTCTCATCGAAGTAGCCGGCCTTCACATACGTCACGATCGCGACCACGGGCGCGGTCTCGTCCCGGTGCAGGAGCACGGTGAGACCGTTCGGCAACGCGAGCCGCCGCACGGTGGCGGGGTCAATCAAAGGACCGGATGCACGCGCGGCGCCCCCTCCAGGCGGCGCCGCGCGAACTGCTGGTGTGCTCAACGAACGATGCGCAGCAGCCCAGCGCTCGCGCTGCCGCGAATGAAGCTCTCGGCGTCGCTCGTCGGAATCTTCACGCCCGTGAGCGAGTACCCCCGGCGCGCTTCGCTCGACATGAACTCCTGCAGCGATCGGCCCGCGAGCTGACGGCTCGCGTCGCGCATCTCGCGGACGATGTGCTCCCAGCTGCCGATGTACTCGCTTCCATCCGAAAGCAGAATGCTGTGCTCGACCGCGTCCTCCTTCCTGCGCTCGGCCAGATCCGTGAGCAGCGCGCCAAACAGCTCGAGCTGTCCCCGGTCGCGCGCCTCCTCCTGCTCGAGCACGCGCTGCTCGATATCCGCGAGCATCTCATCGATGTCGTCGGGATCGCCCGTGAGCTCGCCGAGACGCGCCTCCCACGGTCGCAGCTCGCCATCGCCATCCTTGAGCTTGTAGATGGATTTCTTGAGCTCGATGAAGCGCCAGATCCCCAGCTCGTCCCAGTGGTCTTCGGGCGTGGTGAGGTCGAGCTGGTTGAGCGCCGGCTCGTACTCGCCACGATCGTAGAGGATGTTCGCGAGATAGATGCGCGCCTCGGTGTGCTCCTCGTCGAGCTGGAGCGCGCGACGCAGGTGCATGAGCGCCGCGTCGTCGTTGCCGAGACGATGATGGACGTAGCCGAGGCACGCGGACGCTTCGGCCAGATCCTTCTGCTCGCGCGCGGCGACCTCGAAGAACTCGCGCGCCTCTTCCATCATCTCTTCGCGGAAGAGCGCGCGCCCGACCTGCAGCACGAGATCGAGATCGTCCTCGAAACCCAGGTCGAGAATCTTCCGGAACGTCTTGAGCGCTTCGTCGCGCATCCCGAACTTGAGGAGCGTCTCGCCAAGTCCCGCGAGCGCCTCCTCGTGCAGCGCGTCAAGCACGAGCGCGACCTCGAAGCTCCGGCGCGCCCACGCGTATTCCTCGCGCGCCAGCCGCGCGAATCCAGCACCAATGTGCAGCTCGACGGACTCCGGATAGAGATTCAATCCCTCCCGCAGCACGTCCAGCGCCGCATCGTACTGACCCTCGTTATAGAGCTCGTGCGCCCGCTCGTCGTACTCCTCGGAACTCAGGAAGGGCGTGGCCATGGGGCGAGCTTCCTCCGACGTCGAAAGGTCTTTCCTATTTTAGTCGCTCGTTACCAGAGAGTTCAATGGTATACCGTGCAGCACTTCAACCACATCGCTATCTCGAGTCGGACCGCTCGAGCGCCACCGCAATCGACGCTGCGAGCGCCGCGTTCTGCTCCAGTAATGCAAGATTGACTTCACGCGCTCTCCCGGCCGTGGCCTTGTCGACGTACGCGAGGAGGAACGGCGTCATCGCCGATCCTTGCACACCGGCGCGCGTACTTTCGCGCACCCCCTCTACCACAGCACGCTCGACCACCGAACCCGGCAACGCGAATGCTGCGGGTGGCGGCTGCACCACGAGCAGCGCCGAACGTCGACCCAGCGCGCGTTGTGCGCGGAAGGTGGCGACGATCGTCTGCTCATCCTCCACACGCTCCACGGGAATCCCGCTCTCCGCGCCATAGAACGCGGGAAGCTCCGCGGTTCGGAATCCGAGCACGGAGACGCCGAGCGTGTCGAGCCGCTCGGCCGTGGCGCGCAGATCCAGGATCGCCTTCGCGCCCGAGCACACCACGATCGCGGGCGTGCGCGCCAGCTCCGCGAGGTCGGCCGACTCATCGAATGGCGGCGCGCGGTGCACACCGCCGATGCCTCCGGTGGCGAGCACATCGATGCCCGCGAGGCGCGCGAGCGTGAGCGCGGCAGCGACGGTGGTCGCGCCGTCCGCAGCGCGCGCGACGGCGAGCCCGAGATCGCGCGCGGAGACTTTCGCGATACCGTCGCGTGCGAGGAAGCGCTCGAGCTCATCGTCGGTAAGTCCCGCCGTCGGAACGCCGCGCACGACCGCCGTGATGGCCGCGACGGCACCGCGCGATTCCACCGCGTTGACCATCGCACGCGCGGCGGTGCGGTTTGCGGGAATCGGCAGCCCCTGCGCGAATACGGAGCTCTCGAGCGCGACCACTCCCCTCCCGTTCGCGATCGCCGAGGCGATTTCGGGAAGCGTGCGAACGACGTCCATTGTCAGAACGTCACCGCGAATTCAGCAATCTGTAACTTCAGGGATGAGTGAGCTCGATGACTGCGGTACACGAATCCAGCCAATTGAACGAATCGAATCAGTACACCTTTCGCTTGATCGCGCGAGAATACGGCAACTGATTTAATTGGAAACGGCAGGCGTGTAGGGCGCTTCTCTGC
>DASXQD010000034.1:0-2204 GCA_036493195.1 Gemmatimonadaceae bacterium
CGCGCTGGAGCTCTTCCCGAACGACGACCATTTGCGGCGCTGGATCTCGCTCGCGCAGAAGAAGATCAAATTCCAGGGACTTCCGGCGCGCATCTGCTGGCTCGGCCAGTCCGATCGCGCGAAGTTCGGCGTCGCCATCAACGATCTCGTCGCCTCGGGCGAGATCTCCGCGCCGATAGCGATCGGACGCGATCACCTCGACACCGGGAGCGTCGCGTCGCCATTCCGGGAAACGGAGGGCATGCGCGACGGCACCGACGCGGTAGCCGACTGGCCGCTTCTGAATGCGATGCTCAATGTTGCGAGCGGCGCGTCGTGGGTCTCGTTCCACCATGGCGGAGGAGTTGGAATCGGAAACTCGCTGCACGCCGGTCAGGTCATCGTCGCCGACGGAACGCCGGAGATGCGCGTCCGTCTCGAACGGGTGCTCACGAACGATCCGGGTACGGGCGTCGCGAGGCACGCCGATGCCGGCTACGACGAGGCGGTGCAGACCGCGCGCGACCATGGTTTGCATCTTCCGATGATCGACTGATGCTTACCAGCGAATTCAAGCCGTGGCACGTGCCGGTGTTTCTCGTGAAGTATGCGTACCTCACCGTCACGAAGCGTCCCGTGCTTGTCCATTTCGAAGTCACGATGCGATGCAACGCCCGCTGCGGCTTCTGCGACTACTGGAAGACCGACGCATCTGCCAAAGCGAGCGAGCTGACGAGCTTCGCGGACGCCGCGCGCTACTTCAACCCGATGGTGATCACGTTCACTGGCGGTGAGCCCACGCTCCGCCGCGATCTCGAGGACATCATCTCGGCGGTCAACAAGGCGGTGCGGCTCAAGTACATGACGCTCATCACGCACGGCGGGATGCTCACACCCGAGCGCGCGCGGTCGCTGTGGAAGGCGGGCGTCAATCAGTTCAACATCTCCCTCGACTACCTCGACGAGCGGCACGACCGGGCGCGCGGGATTCCCGGCCTGGGCGCGAAGATCATGCGAACGATCCCGCGCATGCGCGAGACCGGGATCACCGGAATCCGCTTCAATACCGTCATCAAGCGCGACAACCTCGATCAGCTGTTGCCGATCGTCGCCCGGGCGCAGGAGCTGGGGTGCGGCGTGAATTTCAGCTGCTACACCGCGAACAAGAATGGCAACGCCGATGGGGTGCTCGAGGCCGCGCACGCGCGAGAGCTCGAAGAAGTGATGCGGGAGCTCCTCGATTTCAAAAAGCGAAAGCGCGGCGTGATCACGAACTCCGACTATTACCTGAATCAGATTCCAAAGTACGTGCGCGGCGAAATCACCGAGCCGTGCCAGTCGGGAATGCGCACGATCCACGTCGATCCGATGGGGCGCGTCAAGCGCTGCCCCGATTTTCCGACTGACTTTCACTGGACGGAATTCCGGAAATACGAGCCCATCGCCTGCAACGCCTGCTTTTATGCCTGCCGTGGCGAGGCGCAGGCGCCGATGCGATTCTCGCGCGTGCGCGACGTGATGGCGTCACCGCATCCGACCCTCCCGATGGCGCCACAGCACGCGTGAGCGCGAAAGCTTGAGAGATCTTCTTTTCGTAAACGCGGCGCAGGTGGTGACGTGCGCCGGGCCTGCCCGGGCGCGCAAGGGAAGCGAGATGAACGACGCGGGCATACTGAAAGAGGCTGCCGTCGCGGTCGCCGACGGTCGGATCGCCGCAATCGGAGCCGCGCGCGATCTCACGCACGCATACGCAGAGGCCGAAGTCATCGATTGCCGGCGCGGCGTGCTTACTCCTGGCCTCGTCGACTCGCACACGCACGCCGTATTCGGAAGCCCGAGGTTCGAGGAGCAGGAGATGCGCGCGTCGGGGCGGGATTACATGGCGATCGCGGCGGCCGGCGGGGGGATTCATTCGTCGGTGCGCGATTTCCGGACGCGCAGCGAAGACGAGCTGTACGAGCTCGCTGTGCCGCGGCTACGCGCACTCGCCTCCTACGGGACGACGACGATCGAGATCAAGAGCGGGTACGGTCTGTCAGTTGACGATGAGCTGAAGGCGCTCGCTGTTATACGACGGCTCGCTGACACCCTACCCATGCGCATCGTTGCGACCTGGCTCGGCGCGCACGAAATTCCGCACGAGTATCGGTCGAGCGACGACCGCCGGAAGGAATTCCTCCGCGTTCTCGTCGAGGAGATGCTCCCCGAGGTCAAGACGCAGGGGA
>DASXQD010000035.1:0-16106 GCA_036493195.1 Gemmatimonadaceae bacterium
AGGTGCGAGAGAAGAACCGTCTGATAGCCGGATCCGGTTCCGACCTCCAAAACTCTCTCCTGCCCCGTCAAGGAGAGCAGCTCGAGATATTTCGCGTGCGTGCTGGGCTGCGAGATCGTCTGGCCGTTGCCGATCGGCAGCGCGCTGTCCTCGTACGCGCGATGTCGCATGCCCGTAGGCACGAAGAGATGCCGAGGCGTCTGGTCGAACGCGTGCAGCACGGCGAGATCGCGAATGCCTCGCTCCTGCAGCGCCTCGACGAGCCGACGCCGCCCACCCGGCTGTTCGCCGCTCACGGTTCGGCCCACCAGAGCTTCGCTTCGTCGAGCATTCGCAAGTGAGTGAGGTCCAGTGTGAGAGGCGTGACCGAGATGAAGCCATCCTCGACCGCACGAAAATCGGAATCCTCGGCGCCGCTCCACGAGGCCGAGCCGCCGCCGATCCAGAAGATCTCGCGCTTACGGGGATCCTGCATTTTCATGAGCGAGTCCGAGTAGACTCGTCGGCCCAATCTCGTGAGACGCACACCGCGGATGTCCGCTGCGGGCCGCGCAGGCATGTTCACGTTGAGCAGCGTGTCGCGCGGGAGCTGGAGCGAGGTGAGATGCCTGAGCAGCGCCGCGACGGCGGGAACGTGATCGGTGAGCAGCGCTGGATCGGCCTTGAGCTCGCCCCCCGCAAACGACAAGGCGATCGCGGGCACGCCGAGCGTGACGCCTTCCATGGCTGCAGCCACGGTGCCGGAATAGAGTACGTCCTCACCCATGTTCTGGCCGTGATTGATTCCGCTCAACACGAAATCCGGACGGGCGGGCATCAGCGCCTCGATCGCGAGCATGACGCAATCGGTCGGCGTGCCGTCCACCTGCCATCTGCGCTCACCGCGCGTCACCGGACGAATCGGATGATGAAGCGTGAGCGAATGGCTCGTCGCGCTCTGCTCGCGATCCGGCGCAACCACGGTGACATCGCCAAGCATCTCGGCGGCCTTCACGAGGCACTCGAGTCCGTGCGCCAGAATCCCATCGTCGTTGGTACAGAGCAGGCGCATCAGCTCATGCCTCGCGCACGCTGCCGCCAGATTGCGCGCACCACGCGCATCGAGTCGCCCCACGTCCGAAAGTGGCTCGGCGCACCGTACGTCGTCGGCACGCCGACGCTTCCGAGGCGGTATCCTGCACGCACGGCGGCTATCAGGAATTCGGTCTCGTACTCGTAGCGATCTCCACTCGCCCTCACGTCCGCGAGCACCTCGCGGCGAATCGCACGATACCCGGATTGCGCGTCTGGCACACTCACGCCGACAATGGCGCCCACGGCCGCACTCGCGAGCGCGTTCGTGACGCGCCGGCCGAGCGGCATCGTGCCGCGCGTGCGCGCGCGTGCACCGATGATGATGTCCGCGCCCGCGAGGGCAGCGAGCAGCTCCGGCGCGCGCGCGGGATCGTGCTGGCCGTCGGCGTCGATCGTGATCACGGCGTGCGCGCATTCCGCGTGTGCCACGTCGAAGCCGGCGCGCAGGGCGGCGCCCTTCCCTCGATTGGACTTGAAGCGCACTGCGCGGTCGCAACAGGCCGCGGCCACGTCGTGCGTTGCATCTGCCGAGCCGTCATCCACGGCGATCAGCAGCGCCTCCGGCAGTGCGGCACGAAGTCCGCGCACGACGCCCTCGAGCGTCGCCGCCGCATCGTACGCAGGAATGACACAGGCGACCAGCCTCACGAGCGAGATGTCTCTCCGCCCAGGAGATTCATCACTTCCACGAGCTCCTGCTCGATCGCGGCGAGCGTGTGAACATCGAGCGCGCGCCTCGCGTTCGGCTTGAGCTGTCCCTTCTTGCGGTGCTCGTCCACCTTCTGCCGCGCCCCGTCGATCGTGTACTTCTCGACATACAGCAGATGCTTCACGAGCACCACGAGCTCGACCTCCTTTCGCTGATAGACACGATTCCCGGAACGATTCTTCGCGGGATTCAGAAACTTGAACTGACTCTCCCAGTATCGAAGGACGTGCGGCTTGAGCCCCGTCAGCTCGCACACCTCTCCGATCGAGAAGAATTCCTGCACCGGCTCCGCGCTCATGTGTCTCCCTCCGCTCGAAGCTCGCGCCGCATCAGCTCACCGATGGCGGCACGGGGTGGTTGATGCTCGAAGAGTATCCGGTACACCGCGCTCACGATCGGCATCTCGATCCCCTCGCGCGCGGCGAGCGCGCGTGCACTGTGTGTGGTCATCACTCCCTCCGCTACCGTATGTCGCGTTGCCAGCGCCTCGTCGAGCGACACGCCCCGCGCGATCTCGACCCCGAGCGACCGGTTGCGACTCAACGCTCCGGTGCACGTGAGCACGAGATCTCCCATTCCCGCGAGCCCTGCAAAGGTCAGGGGAGACGCGCCCATCTTGACGCCCAGCCTCGTCATCTCAGCCAATCCGCGCGTGATCAGCGCCGCGCGTGCGTTGAAGCCCATGCCCAGGCCCTCGGCGATTCCCGTCGCCACGGCGATTACGTTCTTGAGCGAGCCGCCGAGCTCGACGCCGATCACATCGTCGTGCGTATAGACGCGAAACTCGTCGCCCGACAGCGCGCGCTGCACCATTTCCGCCGCGCTCCCGCTGCTCGACGCTGCCACCACGGCCGTGGGCTGCCGTGCCACCACCTCCGCCGCGAAGCTCGGCCCGGACAGCGCGACGATCGCGTGCGACGGCATCTGCTGCGCCAGCACGTCGCTCATCACCGCGAGCGTGTCGCGCTCCACTCCCTTCGTCGCGACCACGATCGTGGCGTCGTTCGAGACGGCCGGCGCCGCATCGCGCGCGATCCCCCGCAACACGTGCGATGGCGTCGCAAAGAGCACGAGCTCCGCGTCCGTGCACGCGCGTTCGAGGTCGCCGCAGGCGACGATGCCGTCGTGCAGCTTCGCACCCGCGAGAAACATCGTGTTCTCGTGTGTCGCGTTCACGGAGGCGACCACTTCCGCCTCGCGGGCCCAGAGAGCGACCGCGTGCCCGTTGCGCGCGAGCAGATCGGCGAGCGCGGTTCCCCACGCACCGGCACCGATGATGGCGCATCGCATCAGGCGGCCGGCCTCGCCCGGCGAAAACGATTCTCCTCACCTCGCCGAAGCCGCCCGATGTTGGCACGGTGCGTCCAGAACACGAATGCCGTGATCACCGCACACGCAATCGCCACCGGTGAGCGAGCGCCCTTCATGATCACGACCGTGACCGTCAACACGACCGCGCTCGAGAGCGATCCGAGAGAGACGTAGCCCGTGAGGTAGACCACAGCGGCGAACACGGCGATCGAGATCAGCGAGGCCACGGGAGCAAGCGCGAGGAAGACGCCGCCCGCGGTGGCAACACCCTTGCCTCCGCCCTTCCACAAGAGAAAGACCGAGCGCACGTGGCCCACGATCGCGGCGACTCCGAACGCGATCGCCCACAGCTCCGCATGAGCTGGTGCCACGCGTGGCGGCAGCAGGAGCACCGGCAGCGCTCCTTTCGCCATGTCGAGCGCCATCACGAGACTCGCGATCTTCCATCCCATCACGCGAAAGACGTTGGTCGCACCGAGATTGCCCGACCCGTGCTCCCGCAGATCGATTCCCTTGAACAGCCTTCCGGCGAGATACGCGAACGGAATCGAGCCGGCGAGATAGGCGATCACCAATCCCGCGAGTGGACGCATCTACGCTGCGCGGCTCCGCAAGAGGATGCGCAGCGGGCTTCCACTGAAGCCCCACGCCTCGCGGAAGCCATTGTGCAGATAGCGTACGTAATGTTCGGGCACGAGATCCGGATGATTGCCGAAGACCGCGATCGTCGGCGGCTCGACCTCCACCTGCGTGGCGTAGAGGAGCTTCACCTCTCGCCCCGCCGCCTGCGGCGGCTGCAGCCGCGCCGTGAGCTCGCCCAGCGTGGTGTTCACCTGCGCCGTCGAGATGCGCTTCTTTCGCTCGGCATCCACCTGCAGCACCAGCTCGAGCACCTTGGACACGCGCTGGCCCGTGAGCGCCGAGGTGAAGACGAAGGGCACGAACTTGAGGAAGGGCGCCTTCTCACCCGCTTCCTTCTGAAATTTCGCCGCCGACTTGTCCGTCTTCTCTTCCTTGATGTCCCACTTGTTGACGACGACGATCAATCCGCAGCCCTGATCCCACGCGAGCGTCGCGATCTTGAGATCCTGGTTCTCGAGGCCCACGACCGCATCGAGCATGAGCACGCAGATCTGCGCGCGCTCGATCGCGCGCCTCGTGCGCAGCGATGAATAGAACTCGATGCCCTCATCGACCTTCGACTGACGCCTGAGTCCCGCCGTGTCGACGAAAGTCAACGTCTGTCCGTGATATTGCATCGGCGTGTCGATCGCGTCGCGCGTCGTCCCCGCCTCCGCCGCGACGACGAGACGATCCTCGCCCAGCAGCCGGTTCACGAGTGACGACTTGCCTACGTTCGGCCGGCCGATCACCGCGACGCGCAGGGAATCGTCGTCCTCGACCGTGCTCTCGGGAAAGCGCGACACGACTTCATCCAGCAGATCGCCCGAGTTCTTCCCGTTGATGGCCGACACCGGAATCGGGTCGCCCGCACCGAGATTGTAGAACTCGTAGAAATCCGTCGAGCGCGGATCGTCGACCTTGTTCGCGACGAGCAGCCATGGTTTGTGCGAGTCGCGCAGCAGCTCGACCACGCGCTGATCCTGCGGGTGCAGCCCCGTCTTCGCATCGACCACCAGCAGCATGAGATCCGCTTCGGCGATCGCCTGCATCACCTGCTTCTGAATCTCGACATCCATGGGAACGGATCTGTCATCCGTGAGGCCTCCGGTATCGACGAGCCAGAATGCCCGGCCGCCCCACTCGGCGCGCGCGAAGTGGCGGTCGCGCGTCGTTCCGGCTTCCTCGCTCACGATCGCCGAGTCGCTGCCGGCGAGCCTGTTGAAGAGCTGCGACTTGCCGACGTTCGGACGACCGACGATGGCGACGACGGGAATGTTTCCGGATTCGTTCACGCGGCGCCCGCGGTGTGAAGAGGGGACGCGGTGTCGCTCAGGTCTTCGTTCGACAACACATCGAGAAAATCGTACGAGGGCAGCAGCGGAATCGACAGCTCCTCGCGCAAGGCAGCGAAGGAGATATCGTCGAGAAAAAGCCCATCATCGTTGATCGTCTCTGCCGGGATCAGCGCGAGATCGAGATCGGTGCGGCCTTCGAGCACGCGGCGAAGATCGGCGCCCACGAGCAGCCCCGCCGCGGTCGTGGTGGGTCCGAACAGCGAGTTCTCGGCGACGAGCTGTTCGAAGTGCGCGCCCGTCGCCGCTTCGAGCTGCACGATGAGCTCGGACATGAGCCGCCCGCCCATTGCGGTGCCCGTGACGATCCCGATGCGGCGCCCATCGTGCCGCGGAAGCGCACCCACGCCCTCGGCAACGCGACGGCGAAGATGCGCCACTGCGCCCACGCCGTTCTCGATCTGCACGAACTCACCGTAATGCTCGGCGCCAGGCAGCTCGCGCCTGGCGAGCATGTAGAGCTCATCGGAGCCGAACACCCAGCGATCGCCCCGCTCGCGCAGCGCGCGCTCCTCCCATCGCTCCACGTGCGCAATGAGGTCGTTCGCGCGCTCCACGTTCATCGACTCGCCCGTGTACAGATGCGAGAACTGCGTGAGTCCAACGGGCACGATCGCGGTGGAAAGCACGGCATCTCCGAGCGACCACAGATCGTCGATCGACTGCTCGAGCACGTCGCCGTCGTTGAGCCCCGGCACGATCACCATCTGGCAGTGGAACTGAATCCCGCCCTCGGCCAAACGCGTGAGCTGCCGCATGATATCCGGCACCTTCGGATTATTCAGCAGAATCTTCCGGGCCTCGTACGGCGTCGCATGCACCGAGATGTAGAGCGGCGAGAGCCGGTACTCGAGAATGCGCGCGATGTCCTTGTCCTTCACGTTGGAGAGCGTGGCGAAGTTCCCGTACGCGAACGAGAGGCGATAGTCGTCGTCGCGAACGTAGAGCGGCGCCCGCAGTCCCTTCGGCAACCCTTCGATGAAGCAGAACTCGCACTTGTTCGCGCAACGGCGCACGCGCGGCGGCTCGAGCACGATCCCCATCGCCATTCCCTCGGGCCGCTCGATCTCGAACGCGAGCTCCTCGCCCGCCGGTGTGGACACGTCGAGCACGAGCTCGTCATCGGCCGTGAGAAACTCCCAGTCGAGAAAGTCCTCGAGCTTGCGCCCGTTCACTGCGCGCAGCACGGTGCCGGGCTCGATACCAAGCTCCGACGCAACAGTGTCCGGGAGAACGCGCGCAACCTTGATCATCGCGTACGAAGGGCTGGATGCGCAAAAAGCCACCGCTGGTCGCGGCGCGCGGAGCGAAGCTCGGAACGCCGAACGCGGGTGGCTTTGAACATGATGTAACCTAGGAGATCACGAGTCCGAAATCAAGGCAGAACATGAACTTCCCGTACTTAGACGCGCCTTGCGCGACCCGGCGAAAAAAGCCCGCCGCGAGCTGCGCGGCGGGCCTTGGTTCATCGTGGATTCGCTCGCGATCAGGGAATCGGATCGTACTTGTACGCGACGATGCCGGCGCCTTCCCCGGCAACCGAGAACGGCTTTTTCTCTTTGGGCGCGAGCGTGAAGTCCGCCGTGGCAGTCGTGACCGGCGCACCGGTCTCGTTGAGGAAGGTGAACTTGACCGTTCCTTTCTGCGGTGCATCGCTCAGATTCTCGAGCGTCCCCGACAGCATGGGCTTGGCCGATCCCATCGCGAACGCGTCGAACGTGACCTTCACCTTCACCTTTTCACTCGCAGCGAACGCGGCGTTGAGTGAATCGTTGTAGGCTCGCACGACCTTCGGATCCTTGGTTGCTTTCGACTTCCCCTGATACGCGAGTGCCAGCAACTGGTACTCGTCGGGGTTGTTCGGATCGATCTGCGTGAGCTTCTTCGAAGCTGCGAGCATGCGATCGAAGTCGCCCGCCTTCCAGTATACGTTCGCCGCGTTGTAGAGACCCGGACGCAACCACCCGTTCTTGGCCTGCCCCGCATCCATCAGCTTCACGGCCGGCGCGAACTGATTTGCCGTGAACGCCTGCGTGCCGGCATCGTAGAGCTGCGCAGCGGTGTAGTTCGCCGGAGTGGCCAGCATGTCATCCCAGAGCTTGCTCACGCTCTGCGCGTCTCCGGATGCGCTCAGCGAAGCGGCGAGCCCCGCCTGCGCGTCGGGCGCATTCGGGCTCTTTGGAAAGTCCGCGATGAACTTCCGATAGAGATCGGCCGCCTTGAGCATGCCCGTCTTCTTCTGATCGCCCGTCATCGACTGCGCCGACAACCGCGTCATCTGCGCCGCTCCGAGCTCGAGCGCCGCCTTGAGATTGCTGTCCGCACCCGCCGCAGCGGGCATTGCCGCCGCGCCTCGCGAAAACAAATCCGCAGCCGAGGTCACATCCTTCTTGTTTTGCGCGACCATCCCCTGGAAGTACAGGCTGAGCGGAGACTTGTTGTCGATCACCTTCAGGCGATTGATCACCGCTTCCGCCTGCGCCATGCTGTCGGCATTGAGAAGCGCGGACGCACGGATGGCGAGCGGCCGCATCGCTTCCAGTCGGGCGCTCGCGATCTCGGCAGCACAATCCGGATTCGACTTCTCGACGGACGAAAAGAGCGTATCCGCGGTTGCCAGAGGATCGATCGATTGATCCTTTCCATCCGTGTAGCCCAGCGTTCCCTTGTTCACGGTCGTCGATTCCGGGAACTGCTGCGCCCATCGCACGAGCGCCTGTCCGAGCACGTAATCGTGTCCGGCCTGATTGCTCTTGTACTTGGATGCGTTCTGCGTGAGCGAGCCGACGGCGGTCTTCAGCCGCTTCTGCTGATCCTCCGGCCGTCCTCCGAGCTGCGCGACCGTGAGCGCATTGAGCGCGGATTTCACCTCGTCCGGCTTGTCAGTCTGGATCGAGCACGCGCTCGCGCCCGCAGCCGCCTGCTTGTTCTGCTTCTGCGCGAGCAGCGGGGACGCGACGATCGCCGAAGCGATACAGGCGTGCACCGTGAAAGTATTCCAGCGGATCATGTACTCGTCTCCTCAGTGGTTGCTCGCCGGCGTGATCTTGCCCGCTGGCGAAAGTACACTCGGTGTCCCGAGCCGTTCCGACATCGTGAGCGCTTCCGCGGATACGTCGCGCAGCGAGCGACCGAGGCGCGCTGCAAGACGACGCACATCGTCGAACTCCGGCTTGGTGCGGGTTCCCCCTCCGGGAAGCGTGACGCGCTTCATGCGAATTGCCTCGCCCTGCACGAGCACCGTCCATTCCTCTCGAGGCAAGGCGTGCCGTTCGACACTTGCACGGCGAATGCCAATCGAGCTGCCGTGTGCAAACAATGCGTGCTCCAAATGGTCGGCCGCGGCTGGAGCGCACAAAACCTCGATTCGCGTGCCCGGCCGTCCCTTTTTCATCTGTGTGGCCAGCATCACCACATCGAGTGCACCTTCATCACGCAGCACGTCCGCGAGGGCGCTCAACGCTTCGCCATCCATGTCATCGACATCCGTTGCGAGCTGCACGAGCGATTCGACCGTCACGCCTGCCAGCAGCGCGGGCTCGGCCAACGTGATTCGAAGAGCATTGGCGCGATTCGCGAACTCCTTCGTTCCCGCACCATAGCCGCTGCGAAGCGGCGTGTACGACGCCGGCGCGGGCCCGCTCGACAATGCGCGGACGAGTGCAGCGCCCGTCGGTGTGACGAGCTCGCCCGCTCCCTCGGGACCGGGCCGGATGGTGTGCCCCTCGAGGAGCTTGAGCGTTGCCGGTGCGGGCACGGGGAGAATTCCGTGCGCGGCTTTCACGGTGCCATCGCCCACCACGATTGGGCCGCAGTACACCCGGTCGACACCGAGAAGTGTCAATCCCCAGACAGAGCCAACAACATCGAGAATTGCGTCGACCGCGCCAACCTCGTGTAGATGCACCTTCTCCGGTCCTACTCCGTGGATCTCGCCCTCGGCTTCCGCGATCGACGTGAACGCCGCGTCCGCGCGCTCGCGAACCGCTTCCGGCACGCCGGCGGCGGCAACCATCTCCCGGATCTTCTTGATGTGACGGCCGTGCGGCTGCGGCGGAATGTCGAAGTCCACTTTCGTGCACGCGATCCCGGCGCGCAGCACTCGCTGGATGCGCACCTCGACACCGTCGAGCGCGAGACGCGCCGGCAGCGCGCGAAGCCATTCGGGATCCAGCCCGACCTCGAGGAGCGCACCGAGCATCATGTCTCCGGCAATGCCGGAGAACGGATCGATGATCGCGATTGGGGACATGTAAAGAAAGCTACTCGGCGTCGCTCAGCGACGGCTAGCCTCACCCTTTTCCTGGCGCAGGGTTCACTGCCAACAGTCTCTTCTCCCGCGCGATGGCATTGGAATCGAAGGATTTTACCTCTCCTGTTTGTGTCCGTTTGTGTCTGTCTGTGTCGTATTTCCCCAGTTGCCCTTGTCGTTGTGGTCTGGCGCGGGCGACTGGAAAGATCAACGGCTTAGGATGAAACGACACAAACGAACCCAAACGGACACAAACGGCTAAAGCGATTTTCGGCTCGGACCCGTGCTCAGTGGGCGGGCCGTGCGCATGGAGTGCGGTACTGCATTAGCTGGCAACGAGAGCAGCGGCAGTGTGGCGCAGCTATTCCTGCTCCACGATTTCCGGTGCGGGCGGCGATTCGGGCTGCGGAGCGAGAGCGGCGAGCAGTCGCTGCGCGCTCGCCGTACTGAAGCCGGGGAGCTGCGCGATCGCCTCCACGCCCGCATCGCGAACTCCCTGCACACTGCCGAAGGCGTTCAGCAGTGCGCGTCGCTTCTCGGGGCCGACTCCCTTGATCTTGAGCAGCTCGGAGGTGACCGTCCGCATCGAGCGGCGTTTCCGATTGTACGTGATCGCGAACCGATGCGCCTCGTCGCGCATGCGCTGCAGCATGCGGAGCGCGGGTGATCGTCTCGACAATCGGATGGACTCGCTGCGCCCCGGAATGAAGATCTCCTCCTCGCGCTTCGCGAGCGAGATCGTCGGCAGGCGCGAGAGATTCAGCGCCTCGAGCGCCTCGCGCGCGGAGCTCAGTTGCCCCTTTCCTCCGTCCACGACCACGAGATCCGGCAGCGGCTTCTGCTCGTCGAGACGACGCGTGAAATACCGCATGACGACCTCGCGCATCGATGCGAAGTCGTCGGTTCCCTCGACCGTCTTGATCTTGAACTTGCGATACTCGGCGCGTTTGGGACGTCCGTTCTCGAACCACACACACGACGCGACCGTATCGGTGCCCTGGGTCGTCGAGATGTCGAAACAGATCATCGCGCGCGGGACGGTCTGCAACCCGAGCTCGCGCTGCAGCTCGTACACGGGATCGACCGCGCGCTCTTCGGCTTCGAAGCTCGCCGTTTTCTGCTCCTCCAGCAGATGTCGCGCGTTCTGGTCCGCGAGCTCGATCAACTGCCGGCGCGGACCCCGCTGCGGCATCCAGATCGTCGTGCGCGGAAGCGTCTCCTCGATCAACTCCCGGTCGCAGACCTCGAACGGAATCAGCAGCTCGCGCGCGTGCTCCTGGAGTGGGATGTACGTGCGTGCGATGTACGCCGCGAGCACCGCGTCGTCTTCTTCGTCCTCGATGTTCTCGACGAACTGGTGCTCGCGCGCGAGCAGCTTCCCCGCCCTGATGCGCAGCATCGTCACCACCGCATCCTCGCCGTCGCGCGCGTAGCCGAGCACGTCGCGATCACCGCCCTCGAGCTCGACGACGACTGTCGGCTCCTCGAGCCGCTGCAGATGCAACAGCGCGTCCCGCAGCTCGCCGGCGCGCTCGAAATCCATGTTCCGGGCCGCTTCATCCATTCGCTGGCGCACGCGTCGCGTGACCTCCGCGGCACGCCCTTCGAGGTAGAGCACCACCTCGTCGATCATCTCCCGGTATTCGACCTGCGACTGCAGCAGAATGCATGGTGCCTTGCAGCGGCCGATGTGATAGTCGAGGCAGGCGCGCTCGGGCATCTCCTTCGGCATGTCATAATTGCACGAGCGCACAGTGAAGATCCGCTTCACCACGTTCAGCGCGCGTCGCATCGCACCCACATCCGTATACGGTCCGAAGTACCGGCCGCCATCGTCGATCAATCGCCGCGTGACGTAGACGCGCGGGAACGGCTCGTTGATCGTGACCTTGATGTACGGATACGACTTGTCGTCGCGAAGCGCGATGTTGAATCGGGGCCGATACTCCTTGATGAGGTTGGCCTCGAGCACCAATGCGTGCGCCTCGGTGGGAAGCACGATCGTCTCGACGTCCGCGATTTGCCGTACGAGCACGCGCGTCTTCGCGTTCGCGAGCGGATCTGCTCCGAAGTAGCTCCGCACCCTCGAGCGCAGCCGCTTCGCCTTTCCCACGTACAACACCTGCCCGGTCGCGTCCTTGAACAGGTACACGCCGGGAGATTCGGGAAGATGCGGCAGCTTGAGCGCGATCTGCTCTGCGAGCTCGGTGGACACAGTGTAAATATAACGGATTACAGTGTTTGCGCGTTCCGATCTCGTGCAGAGTCTCAGGCGCGGAAACGGCGCGTCAGTCGTCCGAAGACAGTGCGCACCTCGGGCACGCCAAGGCCGGCGGTCACCGCAAAATACACCGCTCCGTAAGGGAGGAGCGTGAGCACCGCGAGCACGATCGATGCGCGCGGTCCGACGAGAATGCGCACTCCCCACGCGGCGCCCGCCGCCACCGCGGCAGCGAGCCACAATCTGGATACGAGCGAGGCGCTGAGTCCCGTCCGCCCGATACGCGCATTCAGGGTGCGGCGAAGCAGCGTGAACTCGACCCACGCCGAAATGCCCGCTGACGCGGTCAATCCGCCCGCGCCCCAGCGCACGTCGATGCCGAGCAGCCGCGGAAGCGGTATTGCAAAGAGAAATCCAAGCAGACCCGTGAGAAGCACGCGCACCACCGCGTAGCGCAGCGGCGTTCTGGTGTCGCGCAGCGCGTAGTACGTGGACGAGTAAAGCCTGCCGAGCGTCGAGGCCAGGAGCCCAACGGCCGAGCCCGCGAGAATGCTCCACACGTACACGGAGTCTTCGTGCGTGAATCGCCCTGACTGAAAAAGCGCCGCCGCGAGCACGTCCCCCAGCGCGAGAAAGGCCATCGCGCTCGGCACCACCAGAAATGCAATTCGCCTGAGCCCCGCGTCGAGGCGGGAGCGCAGATATTCCGCCACCTCCGCCGTTCCCCCCGTCGCGCTGGACATCGCCGGCAGCTCGGCCGCGGACACGCTCATGCCGAAAAGGCTCACCGGCAGCATGTAGAGCGCCTGCGCGTTCGTGAGCGCAGCAAGCGCACCCATGCCCAGCAAACTCGCGATCGCCGAGTCGATGTAGCCGCTGATCTGCACGACTCCGCGCCCGACGAACACCGGACCGAAGTTCGTGATCACCGTGCGCACGTTCGCCGACGCGGTCTCCAGCACCGGGCGGAAATGCTCGAGCAGTGTGAATACCATCGGCAGCTGCACGACCAGCTGCAGCGCGCTTCCGATCACGCTCGCCCACGCGGCGATCACCGCGAGATCGAACTCGCCCACGTGCGGCCCTTTCCACAGCAGCGCGGCGATGATCGCGACGTTCCAGACGATCGGTGCGGAATACGAGAGCAGGAAGCGGCGGTGACTGTTGAGCACACCGAGGCACCACGCCGAGAGCACGAGCAGCCCCGCACCCGGGAAAAGGATGCGCACGAGCGTGATCGTGAGCTCACGCTTGGCGCCTGCGAATCCCGGAGCAATGAGCCAGATGAGCCACGGCGTGACGAGAATTCCGACCACGACGAGCAGCGACGTCGCAACCGCGAGCAGCGCGGCGACGGCACCCGCGACGTGCGTCGCCGCGTCGTCATCGCCATCCGCGCGCAGCCGCGCGTACACGGGAATGAATGACGCGGAGAGGACGCCCTCGCCAAAGAGATTCTGCAGGAAGTTCGGGATGCGAAACGCAGCATTGAACGCGTCGGCCGCATCGCCAAGCCCGAGATAGCGCGCGAGAAAATGCTGTCGCACGAGCCCCGCGATCCGGCTGAGCAGAATGCCCGTGGCGACCAGCGTTGCCGCGCGGCCCGAGCGCTCGCGTGGCGCGGGTGCACCCGTGCTCACGGGCGCGCCCGGACTAGCGGGGGGCGCCAACCCGCTCATCGGATGCGTCGCTGAGCTGTCCCGACAGAATGTGCTCCGCATGCTCCGCCGCGCGCGCACGCATCTGCGCGAGCAACGCGTCGCCATGGCGGGCGAGCATCGGAATGAAGTTCAACACGCGCTCCTGCGGCTTGCCGAGCGGGAAGAGCGACGTGCGTGCGATCTCGATGTCGCGCATGGTCTTGGCCTCGCGGCGCTTCGCCGCGGCGACCACTCTGCGCTCGAGCCTCTCGATGCGGTGCGCGATGTTGTGTCGCGCGCCGTCGAGCACCGCGTCCGGAACGAGGGGCGAGCGCTCATCGCCGGCGAGCGCCGCGCGGAGCGCATCGTTGAGCGCCTGCGCCTCCGTCGCATATCGCGCGAGTGCCTCGCGCACGGCGGTAGGCATTTGCGCTCTCACGAGCCGCGACTCCGCCTCGTGCGGATCTCGCAGCTCCTCGGGCGTGAGCGAGTATCGCGCGAGCAGCCGCTGCACGTGCGGCTCGATCACCAGCCCGGACCAGCGCGGCACGACGAGCGGAACGTCGGCGCCGAGCACCTGCGCGATCGCGGTCGCCTGTGCGAAGTACGCCACCTCTCCCGGGCCACCCACGTAGGCGATCGTCGGCAGGATCGCTCGCTCCGCCACGGGACGGAGGATGACATTCCCCTCGAGCTCCACGTCGCTATCGATGCGCGACGCGTCCGCGATCGGAATGCGCGACCGTGTGCGATCGCTGTAGCGGAAGACGGTGGAGAGTCCGCGCACGTGCGCGACCGGCGGCTCGAACCCGCGGTCGCGGAGCTCCTGCTCTCGCGTACACAGCGCCGCATCGATCTCGCTCGCGCGCTCGAGCCCTCGCCGCAGAAACGCGTGCGACGCGCTGCGCACCGCGGGATGGCCGGCGTCGAGCACGGCGATCCCGAGTGGCTCGAGGATCGTTCGAAGCAGACGAACGTACGCGAGGCCGATGGTCTGTCCCGGCGCGTATGCGTCGCGAACGGCGTCCAGGGCGTCGTGCGCCACGGCCGAGCCGCTCGCCTGCTCGAGCGCGCGGATCAGGGAGGACACGTCGTCCAGAGGCGTGTCGCGCATCGAGAAATCGGGCTTCTCGGGCGGCGACTGTTGCAGTTGGGTGAGATTCCCGTTCAGTATGACATAACTGGCGCTCGATTCCGCGAAATCGGCGTCGTACGTCGCCGCCCAGAACACCGGCGCCACCGGTATGCCCGTCGCTGCCTCCAGCGCATCCGCGAGCGTCAGGGCGCTCAACGCCTTGCTCCACGTGTACACCGGTCCGCCGAACAGGCCCGGCTGCTGCCCCGTCGTGACCACCACGCCCTGCCCGCTCGCACTCCGGGCCAGCCGATCCGCCGCGGCGCCGCTCGCCTCGAGTGCCGGCGCGAGCACCGTCGCCCACTCGCGCACACTCGCATCGTGCGCTATGTCCCGCGCGCGCGCACGCCATTCGCCGGCGCCCTGCGGCGCGAGGGCGCACCACACGGGCGGCACGGCGCCTCCAAGCGCCGCACGCGTGAGCGGAGGACCGCCGAAGGGCATGGTGACGACGAGAGGCTCGCTCACGCACGCACCATGATGGCAGCCCGGATCCTGATCGTGGTCGGAATGGTGATGCTCACTTGTGGTACGGCTCTCCACGTACAATGGTGCCCGCTCGATAGAGCTGCTCCGCAAGCAACAGTCGCGCGAGCTCGTGAGGAAAGGTGAAGCGCGAGAACGACAGTCGCTCTGCCGCAGCATCGTGCACGACGGGCGAGAGTCCGTAGGCGCCTCCGATCACGAACGCCACATCGCGAAGCGCGCGCTCGCGTTCCGCTTGCATCCATGCCGCGAGCTCCGCCGAAGTCCGCAGCTCCCCGCTCGCATCGCACGCGATGACCATCGCGTTCGCGCCGGCCGCCGCGAGGAGCCGCTCCCCTTCCCGCTCGCGCACCTGATCCGCCGTCGCGCTGCGCGCGGGCTCTTCGCGCACTTCGCGAATCTCCAGCGGCCAGTAGCGGGCCGCGCGCGTTTCGTAGTCCTGAATCGCCGCGGCGATGTTCTGCGCGCGCGGTTTCCCCACCGCGACGACCCGGAACTTCACCCGCCCACGTCACGCATAGATCCCACGCAGCCTGTGCACCGTCGCCACCCGGGAGATCGACAGCATGTACGCCGCCGTGCGCATGTTCACCTTGTGCCGTTTCGAGAGCTCGAGTACCGCCTCGAAGCTGCGCTCCATGATCTGCCCGAGCCGCTGGTTCACGACCTCTTCCGTCCAGAAGTAGCCGCCGCGATCCTGCACCCATTCGAAATACGAGACGGTCACGCCGCCGGCGTTCGCGAGGATGTCGGGGATCACGAAGATGCCCTTCTCTTCGAGGATCGCGTCCGCGGGCGCCGTGGTCGGACCATTCGCGCCCTCGCAGATGATGCGTGCGCGAATGTTCGGCGCGTTCTTGCGCGTGATCACGTTTTCGAGCGCCGCCGGCACGAGCACGTCCACATCGAGCGTCAGGAGCTCATCGTTCGTGAGGCGATCGCCGCCGTCGAAGCCGTCGAGCGACTTGTGCTTCTTCACATGCGCGATCGCCGCATCGACATCGATGCCCTTCGCATCGTACACCGCGCCCGCGCGATCGCCGATCGCGACGACGCGACATCCTTCATCCTTCAGCAACTTCGCGGTAACGGAGCCGACGTTTCCGAATCCCTGCACCGCGACTGTTGCGCCGTTCACCGGCATTCCGCGGTGCGCGAGCGCCGCGCGCGTCACCATCATGCAGCCGCGCCCCGTCGCCTCGCGTCGACCGAGCGAACCACCCATCTCGATGGGCTTACCGGTGACCACGGCGGTGACGGTGTGCCGTGCGTGCATCGAGTACGTGTCCATCACCCACGCCA
>DASXQD010000036.1:0-9506 GCA_036493195.1 Gemmatimonadaceae bacterium
CGTCATGCCAGGGAGCAGCTTCCCGTCGGGATTCGCCACCGCCACCACCGCCGTGTAGTTCACGACGTTATTGACCGTCGTCGAGTTGATGCGCACCTGGCTCACCGTCCCTGTGAAGGTCCGGCCCGGATACGCCTGCACGGTGAAGCTCACCGGCTGATCGGTCTTGATCTGGCCAATGTCGCTCTCGTCGACGGTCGCGAGGATCTGCATCTGCGAGAGATCCTTCGCGATCACGAAGAGCTGCGGCGCAGAAAGACTCGCGGCCACCGTCTGCCCCACATCCATGTCACGCTCGACGACGATGCCGTCGATCGGTGCATAGATCGATGTGTACGACAGATTCTGCCGCGCCTTGTCGAGCGCGATCTGCGCCGAGGTCGCGTTCGCCTTCGCGAGCTGATAGTTGAGCTGCGCCGTATTGAACTCGGGATCGGTCACGATCTTCTGGTCGTGCAGAAGCTTGTTGCGATCGTACTCCGCCTTTGTCTGTGCGAGCGTCGCCTGGGCGCGCTCCACTCCCGCCTGCGCATCGGCAACTGCCTGCTGTTGCAGCGTCGGGTCGATGCGCGCGATCAGCTGCCCCTTCTTCACCTTGGAGTTGAAGTCGACGTAAATGGCCGAGATCTGACCGGACACCTGCGTGCCGACCTGTACCGTCCGCACCGCGCCGAGCGAGCCCGTCGCAGCAACGGTCGATTCGAGATTTCCGCGCTCCACGGCGGCCATGCGATATGCCGGCGCCGCATCGGAATGCGCGCGACGGTAGAGCACGTAGCCACTCGTGACCGCCGCGATAGCTGCGACACTGAGCGTGATCAGCTTCTTCTTCATTGTGTCTCCTGGCTGAGTCGATCCAATTCCACGTGCTTAGTTTACGCTTTAGAAAGCCCGTAAGTTGCTGATATGTCACGAGTTGCACGCACACGTTCCGAATCGACACGCCGGCGTCATGAGTGGCACCAGCGTCCAGCACCGCTCGCCTGAGCATGCCCGCAGTGCATGCTCACAATCGGCCTCGAGCGCGCGTGCAATCCATGCACACCCACGTGCAACTCGTGACACGAGCCCTCGCGCGCACACACAAAGGGCATATCCTTCTTTTGTGACATCCACCGCATTGCACTCGGCCAATGGCAACGGGCTCGGCACGGCTCCGCGGAGCTCGCTGACGAACGAGCACTTTCCGCTCACGCGACGAGACTACTCGTTCATCGTCGGCTTCTGGCTGATCTATGCGCTGCTCACGATTGCGAACCACGCGTTCGATCCCGGACCTCCGGGGCGGCGTCCCGACGACGCGCTCACGACATGGATCATCTTCGCAGTCTCGGAGGCCGCACTCTGGGCGCTCCTCACGCCGCTCATCGTATCCGTGGCCGGGCGCACGCGCTCGGAGCAGATGTCACGGGCCGCGCACTATTTCCTTCTGTTGTTGCTCGGCATCGTCGTCGCGCTCGGCGTCAGCGTGTTCGGTTACGAGCTTCGTGACCTGCTCATCGAGCGGCTACCGAGCAGAGACGGGAGCACCCGACACGGGCCGCCACTCTGGTTCGGATTCCTGAACGCGCTGGTGATCTATCTCGGAGTGCTCGCCGCGGGGCTCGCCCGCGCGTACTCGCTTCGGCTCGGCGCACGACGCGAGCAAGCGACGCAGCTGCAGGCGCAGCTCGCCGAGGCCCGGCTTCAGGCGCTGCGCAGCCAGCTCGATCCGCACTTTCTGTTCAACACGCTGAATGCGGTGTCATCGCTCGTCGAACGCGACCCACGCGGTGTGCGCCGAATGATCACTCGATTGAGCGAGCTCCTGCGCTACAGCATGGAGGGTGCAAGAGAGCCGGAGATCACGCTGCGTCGCGAACTCGATCTGCTCGATCGTTATCTCGACATCATGCAGGTCCGATTTCCGGGGCTCAACGTGCTCCGGCTTCTCGACGATGGCGCGCTCGATGTGATGGTGCCGAGCATGATTCTGCAGCCACTCGTCGAGAATGCGATCCGGCATGGAGTGGAGAAAATGACCGAACCGGGGCGCATCGAGATCGAGGCGGTTCTGGAGGGCAACACGCTCGTGCTGCGCGTGAGCGACAACGGGCCTGGCGAGAGCGCGGCGCCGGACTCCGAGAGTGGTGGTGTGGGGCTCAGCAACACGCGGGCACGACTCGAGCAGTTGTACGGCGCAGCGGCGCGGTTTTCTCTCTCGCGAAACGCGGAGGAGCTCACCGTGGCCGAGGTGCGTCTGCCGGCAACGCGCGATCGCACGGAGCTGCGCGTGGAGGGATCCGAATCGACGAATGACGAACGCTGATCTTTCCGAGCCGGCGCCGATCTCGGCGCTTCCGTCCATTCGCGTTCTCATCGTCGACGACGAGGAGCTCGGCAGACTCCGCGTTCACGATCTGGTGCGACACGAGAACGGCGTGCAGGTGGTGGGCGAGGCTGCGGATGGGGAGGCTGCGGTGAACGCGATACGAGCGCTGAAACCCGATCTCGTATTTCTGGATGTGCAGATGCCGAAGAAGAACGGACTCGATGTCGTGAAGGAGATCGGCGCGGAGCAGATGCCCTCCACGATCTTCGTCACCGCGTACGACCGGTATGCAATCCAGGCGTTCGACATCGCGGCACTCGATTATCTCGTGAAACCGTTCGACGACGAGCGGTTCGAGCAGGCGTTTCGCCGGGCACGCCGCTCCCTCGCGCTCGAGGGGGTCGATCGCGCACGCGCGCAGTTGATGCGGATGCTGAAGGAAAGTGAGCTCGGCACTCGCACACCCGATCACACACCGGCGGCAGTTGGCGGCGTGCAATATCTCGAGCGCATCGCCGTGGAGACCCATGGACAGGTGAAGCCGATCCCCGTCTCGCAGATCGATTACATCAGCGCCGCGGGACCATACGCCGAGCTTCACGTGGGCGACCGTCGCTACGTGATCCGCGAGGCGATGCAGGCGCTCGAGGATCGGCTCGACCCCAACCGGTTCATGCGCGTGCATCGCTCGGTGATCGTGCGCCTCGATCTCGTGGAGGCGCTCCACCGGGGAGGCGGTGGCGACTACGAGCTGCAGATGAAGGGCGGCGTGCGGCTGCGCGTGAGCCGCTCACGCCGCGAGGGGCTCGAGCGCTGGCTCGGCATCGCATCGCGCGACTGAACCCCGGGAGCCGGTTTGCACGTAGTTCGTGCAGTACCCGATCTCCCACATTCGAAGGACATGACAGGCACTGACAATCAGGCATCGCATCCGCCGCTCGCCGCCGTCCCGCTCGCGGCGCTGAGCACGTTCACGTTCGCGCTGCACATGCTCGTCAATCGATTCTCGCCGTACGGCTTTCAGCGCGACGAATTTCTCTATATGGCGATGGGACGGCATCTGCGACTTTGGCGGATGGACTTTCCGCCATTCATCGCCATGCTCTCGGAGGCCGAGCGCTTTCTGTTTGGCGATTCGATGATTGCGATCCGCATTGCTCCGGCACTCGCCGCTGCGCTGCTCGTGCTGATGGCGGGGCTGATCGCGCGGGCGCTCGGTGGCCGCACGTTTGCGCAGCTTTTCGCCGCGGTCGCGGTGGTGGCCAGCCCTCTCTTTTTGCGTACGGGCGATCTCTTTCAGCCGGTAGTGCTCGATCAGCTCTGGTGGACGCTGGCGTTGTACGCGCTCGTGAAGCTGGGCGCGAACGCTCCGAGCGATGACACGCTCTCGAGGGCGCCGCGATGGTGGATCGTGCTCGGCGCCGCATGCGGACTCGGGCTGCTCACCAAGTTCAGTCTGTTGTTCTTCGGCGCGGCGTTGGTCGTGGCGATCGTCATCTCTCCCCAGCGTCGCGTGATACTCACGCCGTGGCCATGGCTGGCAGCTGTGATTGCGTTCGTGATCGGGAGCCCGAGCATCGTCGGCCAGGTGGCGCTCGGCTATCCCGTGGTCTCGCAGATGCAGACGCTGCAGCATTCACAGCTCATGCACGTCTCGGCATGGAGCTTCGTCGCAGGGCAGTTCTATCTGGGCGCAGCGGCTGTGCTGGCGTTCGCCGGTGCGCTCTATCTGGTGTTTGCCGAGCAGATGCGCGCGTACAGGGCTGTGGGCTGGGCGTGCATCGGCGCGTTCGTGCTGCTGCTCGTGCTTCACGGAAAATCCTACTACATAGGACCGATCTATCCGACGCTGTTCGCCGCGGGTGCCGTCGCGTTCGAGCGATGGACACAGCGGGCGGCGTTTCGCGCCGCGACTCTCGTGCGGGCGCTCGCGGCCGTGGTGCTCGTTGCGTACGGCGCGCTGGGTGCGCCGCTCGAGCTGCCGGTCTTCTCGAAGGAGACGACGGCGACATTCGCATCGCGGTCGAGGATCTCGGGCGCAACGCGAACCAACATGGGCGTCGCGCTCAAGCTTCCGCAGGATTACGCGGACATGCTCGGATGGCCGGAGCTCGCGCAAGCGGTGGCGCATGTGTACGACTCCCTGCCGCCGGAGAAACGTGCGCAGGTGGTGTTGATCGGAGAGAACTATGGTGAGGCTGGGGTGCTCGAGTACTTTGGTCCGCGGCTCGGACTGCCGCGTGTCGTGAGCGCCGCAGGGAGCTACTGGTTTTTCGGTCCCGGTGAGAAGCCGGGGATCGTGGCGGTGTCTCTCGGCGTGACGAAGGAAGATCTCGAAAAATTCTTTGGAACAGTTACGCCCGCCGGGCGCGTGATCAACACGTGGGGTGTACCCGAAGAATCGGACGTGTCGATTTATGTGGCTGAGAATCCGCGAGCGACGCTGCAGGCGATATGGCCATCGCTCGCGGGAAGAAATTGATCGAAAAAAAGAGGGCGACGCAGAAGCGCCGCCCTCTCTTGTTGTTGGCGCCGGCTACTGATTCGCCGATCCCGGCTCCGCCTGCTTGCGGTGCATCTCGGCTGCAGTGGTTTCCGGCACCACCTTCGACATCGTGCTCTGCATCTTGTTTTTCATCGCGCCCGCAACGACGTGATCCTTGCCTGCCATGAGCGCTTCGAATCCTTCCTTGGCCACGACGGCGGGGTCGTCCTTTTTTCCGGCGCCTACCTTCGTGTCCTCCATCCCCGCGCGCTCGAAGAATCTCGTGTCGGTCGCGCCGGGCTGCAGAGACGTGATAGTGATGCCGGTGTCCTTCAGCTCGTTGCGGATCGCTTCGGCGAACGACTGCACGAACGCTTTCGAGGCGGCGTAGACCGCTTCGAATGGCCCGGGCGCATCGGCGGCGATCGAGGACGTGTAGAGCACGCGACCCTCGTTGCGCACCAGCATGTCCCTGAGCACGAGCTTTGACAGGCGCACGGTCGAGATCACGTTCAGATTGATGATGTTGATCTCATCCTCGATGTCGTTCTCGAGAAATGCTCCACCCCCACCCACGCCCGCGTTGATGGCGATCGCGTCGATAGGCGCGCCATGCGATGTGATGCGCTCGTAGAATTCCTCGACGCCGTCCTCCTCGGCGAGATCTATCTGAACGGGCTCGACCTTGGCGCCGAGCGACTCGATTTCGCTCGCGGCGTCGAAGATGTCTTCATCCTCGGCGACGATCATGAGATCGAATCCGTTCCGTGCGAACTGTTTGGCCAGCTCGAAGCCGATTCCGCTCGACGCGCCGGTGACGATGGCGAAGGCACTGGCGGATGGGTCGTGATGCTCCATGTGACGCTCCTCGTGATGCAAAACGGTTCATGTGCAGATCGCAGAGGGCGCATGCGACCGGCAAATGGAGGGCCGTCGAGGAGGGAATGTGCGTGGGCCATCACACGCGTGACCGCACCGTGACGGGCCGAGAAGCCGCCTGAACGGTCGTGCTGATTTTCGCGTTGCGCGCTAGTTCGTGAACGTTGCTCCGGCGACGATTCTCTCGAAACGCGGGTTGCCGCGAAGCGGAGCGAAATTCGGATCGATCTTGAGCCACTCGGGAGTGAGATAGTATGGCTGCTTCAGCAAATACTCCAGAATATCGAGAGCCTTGTTTTGTTCCCCCAGCGCGATGTAGATGCGCGCCGTTTGATGGCGAAAATAGAGTGCAGTTGTACCGGACAATGCAGCCACCGTATCTGCCGACTTGTCACCAAAGGCAATGGCGTCGACCGTTCGACCGAGATATGACAGCATCAACGCGTAAAGGACTTGCCTCTGCCGGTCGCCTGGTATCTGCTTGAGCTGTCGCGCGAACCCTGCCTGCGCGCTATCGGCGTAGGCGCGCATGCGTGAAGAATCTCCACGAAACCGATATTGCTGTGCGAACACGCATGCACGAGTGGTTCTGTCGCCGTCGAATGCACCGTCGGCCAGCGCCAGTAACGAACGTTCCTGAGCACTGTCGAGCACCCACCCGAGATCATAGTAGATTCCGAGATAGGTGAGCATCGCAGTTGGATCGGGCGAGGATGATCCTTCGTGCGTAAGGGCTCTCGCTCCGCGCAAATCGCCCCGCATCAGATCCAACTGGATGTTGTTCTCGACGATCGCGAGGTTGTCTGGCGCGATGGCAAGTGCCCGAGTCAGCGCGCGCTGCGCCTCGGGATAGTGTCGTAGCCGTAGCTCGATGTCTCCGAGGTTGACTAGTTGATTTGCAGACTGCGGATCGAGCAGTGCGGCCTTTCTATAATCTTCCGCAGCAGCTTCCCATCCGCCGAGCTCCTGTTCGACGGCCGCATTGCGCACCAGAAGCTTGACGTTGCCCGGCTGCCGGGCAAGCCCTTTCTGCGCCTGCTGGAGAGCGCTTGCATTGTCCGCGCGAACAATCCTGTAGTAAGTCGAGCGGGCGGCCAGCGCGTCTGCGAGATCCGGTTCCAGGGCGAGTGCGTGCGCGGTGACGCGATCCACCGAATCGCCAAGCGCAACGGTGGGTACCCCGTTGTAGTATTCCAGCGCGATCGCGTCTCCCAATGATGACCACGCAAGTGCGAAATTCGAGTCCAGCCGTATCGCCTCTATGAATTCCACTGCTGCACGGTGCAGAATTGCGGGGCTGTTTCCCTTGTTTCTGATGTCCAGTCCGCGCAGATACGCATCGTAGGCGTCGAGATTGTCGGTTGGGCGCGCACCGAGAGTCTGTTTAGCCGCTGGCGTAAGCGCGACTTGCAGCTCGTGCGCGACCTTGGCCGCGATATCCGCTTGCACCACGAACACATCCGTGAGCGGTGCGTCGAATGGCTGCTGCCACTTGTCCGCGGCCGTCGTCACGTCGATCAGCTCCGGGCTCACCTGCACGCGACTCGTGCCACTGGGTCCTTTCGCCCAATGCACCCGGCCAACGAGCAGATAGCGAACCCCGAGCTCCTGGCCGATCTGCTGCGGAGTCAACGCACTCTTGCGATAACGTCCAGAGCTCGCGGAGCCGATGACCTCGAGGCCGGGAATCCCCGTGAGCTTGCCGCGGACTGCGTCAGTCACACCGTCGGCGAAATACGCGTCGCTGGAATCGCCGACGTTCTCGAACGGGAGCACGGCCAGTCGCGTGGCACCCGATGCACTCCCTGTGGGCTCGTGGGCTTTCGTGCGCCACGCGAACAACATCCCGCCGCCAACAAGAAATCCGAGGATCAGCGCGAGTGCCGTCGCTGGCATTTTGCGCTTGCCTCGCACCGGCAGCATGGGCGAGGTGACAGCGGACGCCGTGCCCGTGAGCGCGCTGCGCTCCGCCGCCTCGAGCGCGTGCGAGAATTCCGCGGCCGTCGCCCACCGGTCCGCTGGTACCCGCGCGAGCGCCTTCTGGAGCACCGCATCCACGCCCTGCGGAACCGATGGCCGGTGCGTGCGCACCGATGGCGCATCGCTCGTCATCATCTTCGCGATCATCGCCTGCGTACTCGGGGCCGTGAACGGCGGCTCGCCCGCGAGCATCTCGTAGCACACCACAGCGAGCGTGTAAATGTCGCTTCGCGATGTGAGATCGCGCTCGCCGCTCGCCTGCTCGGGACTCATGTACTGCGGCGTCCCCACCGAAAGCCCCGTCTGCGTCAGCCCGCCGCTCGTGTCGCCGCCCAAGGCACGCGCGATGCCGAAATCGGCGAGGAGCGCGTCGCCGCGCTTCGTGAGCAGCAGATTCTCGGGTTTGATGTCGCGATGCACGACGCCCTTCTCGTGGGCGTAGTCGAGCGCACTCGCGATCTCGCGCGTGATGCGCAGCGCCTCGTCGATCGAGAGCTGTTTGTCGCGACGGAGGTGGTCGCGCAGCGTCTCGCCCTCGACGTAGGGCATCGTGAACCACAGCTGCCCGTCCGCGGTCTCTCCGGAGTCGAGCACCGTGAGGATGTGCGGATGCGAGAGGGTGGCCGCGAACCCGATCTCGCGGCGGAAGCGCTCGGGGCCAAGCGTGGCCGCAAGATCGGGGTGCAGCACCTTGAGCGCGACCTGGCGGCCGTGCTTCTGGTCCGTCGCGAGATAGACGGTG
The DNA here is from genome assembly GCA_036493195.1 of Gemmatimonadaceae bacterium. GTDB lineage: Bacteria > Gemmatimonadota > Gemmatimonadetes > Gemmatimonadales > Gemmatimonadaceae > FEN-1250. The sequence continues at coordinate 8,398 of DASXQD010000036.1, forward strand.
GCCATGCCGCCACGCCCCAGCTCACGCAGGAGTTTGTACTGGGTGCCGAGTACCGTCTGCAACTGGTCCAACCGCGGAGACGTCACCCGTTCGAGCTCCCCAGGTAAGGACCGCCCAATCTATAGTGTGGTGGGGTGATGCGCGAGGCTTTCGGAGGCGTCAGAGAACGGCAAGAGTTTCCCGAACGACGAGCCGCGCCCTACGGCGATCCGCATATTCAGGGAGGTCGCATGCGCAGGTCAACAAATGGTGTGGCAAGGAGAGCGGAGATGCGGAGTCTTTCACGATTCGACGGATGGTTCCGCGGCATCGTCTTTTCGACGCTCCTCGCGCTCGGTGTACCCGCTGCCCTCCGAGCCCAGGGTTCGGCGCCGCCTGCCGTCGCGAGCATTCCCGCGGCGATGTCCCACTTGTATGCCGGCGATGCTGCAGGAGCTGCGAAGATGCTCGAAGGGATCACCGCGGCCGAGCCACAGAACGTCAGCGCGTGGCGACTGCTCGCCCTGTGCTACCGAAAGAGCGGCGACCTCGATCGCTCGCTCGCGGCGTACCACCGCGCGATGGTTCTCGAGCCCGGATCGGCGACCACAATGTTCAATCTCGCCGGCGTATACGCGCTTCAGGGAAAATCCGACAGTGCCTTCGCGCTACTCGCCCGCGTGCGATCGTCGCGCAACTACGACATGACCCAGCTCGAGGTCGACTCCGCGTACACCGCCTTACGCTCCGATGCGCGGTACAAGCCACTCCTCCCCACCGCCGCTGATTTCGCAAATCCGTTTGTCGAGAACGTGAAGGTGCTGCTCGAGATCGATGGAGATTCCGCCGGCGACCAGTTTGGCTGGATCGCGCGCGACATCGGCGATGTCGATCACGAAGCAGCCCACGACTTCGTGACATCGGCTCCCACGAAGAACGTAGGTGGCGAGAACGCCGGTCGCGTCTCCGTCTACTCGAGCCACACCGGAAAGCTGCTCTGGTCTGTTGATGGAAAACCCGGCGAGCAGCTCGGCAGTGGACTGGAGTCGGCAGGCGATGTGGATGGCGACGGCGTGCAGGATGTCATCGCGGGCGCGCCCTATTCGGGGCGCGCATACGTGTACTCGGGC
>DASXQD010000037.1:0-8001 GCA_036493195.1 Gemmatimonadaceae bacterium
TGTCACCGTGGTCTTCACGACGCTAGTGTAACGCTTTGAGCGCCCTCTGGACAGCCCCGTAAGAGCCGAGAGCGATGGTGCGAGGGTGGCCATGCATCAGAGACGAATCGGCATTGCGCGCGTAACGGTGAAATCACGTCAGCGCAGACGTACATGATAGAGTAATTCACGAACACGATCTCCCTGGTAAACTCGACCGACTCGGTCACTATCTGACCGATACCGCCGATAGCCCCGTGAGTAGCGTTTGACCGTTCCGGATTTCGCCGCTGCTTCCAACACGTCCTTAAGGTCGCGCTCGCTTAACAGCCCCTCCGAATTGTAGCTGACCAGTGCGTGTCGCGCGCCGCTCGCGCCCAACAATTCCGCGAGCGCTCCGCCGGCTTTTCGCGCGGAGCACCAGTCACTTTGCTGGTCACTTCCCCCCACGAGTCCGGTTTTTCCCCTCAGCACAGGCACCCCTTCGAACCAGCCTCGCGCGATTACTTCCGGCACGTGATAGTATCCGGAATATTGCCGCGCATTGTACGGTGGATCAATATAGATGAGCTCGATAGGTCCGGCTCCAGCGGCGACCATCGTGGCATCGCTGCGATGCGCGCTCGCGCCACTCGGGCCGCGTCTTGGAATCTCCAGCCGCAACGTCAGCGGACGTCGCGCATTCGCCTGCCATCGCTTGATGAAGGCGGCGTACACACCGGCTGTGTTCGCCACGCGGTCCGCACCCTCGATCAGCGCCGCCAGCAAGACATAGTAGGCATCGTCCTGGATGAGCCCTGAGGACCACCACTCGTACAGGCGTCGACGAATCGCATCGATGCGATCCGCATTCTCCTGCGTGAAGTACATGCGCCCCCCGGCGGGAGCGAAGTGAGTGCCGATGAATCCTCGCTCGGGATCGATCCACCGCGTCAGGAATTCACCCATCGCACCCAGCGCTCCATGGCTCGCGATCGAGCTCCGGAACGCAGCGGACCGATGCGCGCGCCGCAGTTCGGCATCACCCGCGCGCAGCGCTGCGAAACTCGGCGACCGCTGCGCTACCACGTACGCGCGCTGGAACACGTAGGAGTAGGTCATCAGGTCGCTCGACGTTACACGCCAGCCCGCCTCCTTGAGCGCGCGCCCAACCGCAGCAGTGCCGGAAAATGCATCGTGCGCCGTTTTCGGCGACAGGTCGAGCCGATCGATGGTGCTCATCAGAAAAGGGAGCAGCCGAGTCTTGTTGCCGATGTAACGCACTCGTCAGTGCTCCGTCTTGAACGAAGCCCACCCAAGCTCCCGGATTTCTAGGCCATGCTCATCAAGCCGCGGTGGCGGGAATCGCACGGTCCCCGGCACGCTCGGCGCAATTCCCGTGGTTGCGGAGCACTCGATGTCGCGCAGCGACTCGAGAACCATGCGCACCACTCCGCACGGCACGCCCACAGCATCGAGCCGTGAGATCCAGTGCGACGCAGGTCTCTCGGCGATACGACTCGACATCTCACGCATCACCCGGTCGCGCTCGGCCACGCGTCCGGCATTGGTGCGAAGCCCCACGTCGGAAACGAGTGCATCGAGCCCGAGTGCCTTGGCACACGCGAGCCATTGCGCATCGTTGCCCACGGCGATCACGAGTGCCCGATCGCTCGCCTCGAACAGCTGATACGGCACGAGATTGGGATGTCCGTTTCCCCAACGTTGGGGCTCTTTGCCGCTCACCAACGCGTTCTGCGCGACGTTGACGAGCGCCGCGCTCGCGCTTGCCGCGAGTGAGACGGTAACGTGTCGGCCACGACCCGTGCGAGATCGAGCGACCAGCGCCGCCAGGATCGCGATGCAGGCATCCTTCCCTGCAACGATGTCCGCGAGCGCGACCCCGACCTTCATGGGCGCGCCGTCCTGCTCGCCCGTAATCGACATCCATCCCTGCTCTGCCTGCACTACGAAATCGTAGCCGGGGCGATCGCTGTTCGCACCGAAGCCCGTGATGGTGCACCACACGAGACTGGGTTGCGCAGCGAGAATCATTGGGACGTCGATTCCATTCCGCTCGAGCATCCCGCGTTTGAAATTGTCGATGACGACATCGGAGCTCGCCATCAGATTGCGGATGAGCGCACGATCATTGGCATCGGCGAGATCGGCGACGATGCTTTTCTTGTTTCGGTTGACGCTGAGGTAATAGGCGCTCGCGCCGGTGCTGTCGAACGGCGGACCCCAGCTCCGGGTGTCGTCTCCTGATCCGGGTCGCTCGACCTTGATGACGTTGGCGCCCAAGTCGCCAAGCAGCATGCTCGCCAGCGGTCCAGCCAAGACTCGGCTCAGGTCGAGCACGTTGAATCCTGCTAGCATTTGTTGTCGCTATAGGAATGGTTTACTGTCGCATTATTGGCGCTAAAAACGACAGTTTTCCGTGCGGAAAGAACCAATTCTGCGCGCCGGCCCGCTAGCTGGCTCACTGCGTTACTCCTTGCATAGCTGCCGTAAAATCATATACTTACCTCCGAAATGAGGACCACGATGTACATTCGTGGCCGCTGCTCCTGCTCGACACGAAACGTGGGCCCCATCAGGCCCTTTCATATACGCGCACTCGGAGTGCGACCAGCCATGGCCGACAAGCCACTGACCGCCGAATCCCCCGCTCCTCTCGACCCAGGAGCGCCCGCCGCTCCGATGGCTCCGCGTCGTCCACCCGGACACCGCAGCACGGATGTTCGGGACACGGTCGCCGAGATGGCGGCGCGTGCGCAGGAAATCAGTCAGGAGGCGGGAAGCAAGGTCGCCGCAGCGATGAAGGACGTCATCGGGGCAGCTGCCGGCCTCGCTGGGTTCGCAATCGAGAGCGCGCGTGATCTCGTGCAGTACATGGTACGTCGAGGACAGATGACGCAGGAAGAAGCGGACAAACTGATGCGCGAGGCGGAGGAAGCATACGCCAAGCGGCCGAAGCCGCCTGCACCGCGCGTGGCCGACGTACCGAAGGTCGTTGCCAAGGCGGCCGAGCAGCATGTGCATCCCGCACACGCCCCGCACGTGACGCATGCGGCGCCTGCGAAAAAGGCCGCGCCCGCGCCTGCGAAAAAGGCGGCGAAGCCATCGAAGCCCGCGGCAAAGGCAGCGAAGTCCGCCCCAAAGAAGACCAAGCCGACGAGCGCTGCCTCACGCGCGAAGTCGAAACCCGCGGCGAAGAAAAAGAAATAGCGATTCTGCAGCGCCTTGCGCTCACACTCGCCGCGCTGCCAGCCATTCCAGAAAATCATGCACTGCCGCCGGATCACGCAACCTGATCTCGGCGGCAGTCTTGTCTTCGCCACTCTCATCGACGCGTATAGTGACGGCGCGCGGGAAGCGGGCGCGAAGCGACCGGAACGCATCCTCATCGGTGCGATCGTCACCGACGAACAGTACTGACGCATTCTTGTCGAAGGCGTGCAGTCGCTCGCCCAACAGGACCACCGCCGTTCCCTTGTGGATGTTCGCGACGGGACGAACCTCCACGATTTCCTTTCCGTCCGTCATGCGCAACCGCAATCCCATCGCGATCCGCTCCACCTGGGCGCGAAGCGGCGGTACGGCATCGCGAGCGGCGAGCCGATAGTGCACGCTCAGCGTCCAGCGCTTGTTCTCGAGCTTCGCGCCGTTCACCGCCGAGACGATCGGCTCGAGCTCGCGAGCGGCCTGCGCGATGGCCGCTGACTGATCCGCGAGATCGGGATCAGTCTCCAGCTCACCGTTCGGGCTCACGATCTCGAAGCCGTGATTGCCGATGGTCCAGACGCCGTTCACTCGTACGATCGCGTTCGCATCGCTCGCCGCGCGGCCGGAAACGAGAACCACGTGCACGTTCGGCGCGGCGACGAGCTTCTCGAGGATCGCGCGCGTGACGGGTGCGACGGCGGCGTCCTCCGGCCGCGACACGATGGGTGCGAGCGTTCCGTCGACATCGAGCATCACGACGAGCGGCGAACCGCCCAGCCGGCCAGCGATCTCCGGTGTCTGCGCCGCCTGCGCGGCATTCATGCGACGCCGCTCTCGGGCTCGCGCTCCGCGATGATGTCCTGCGCCCGGGTGAGAACGGCCGAGAGCCAGTCGAAGATGGTTCGATCGTGAAGCTGGCGCCGCATGCGGTGCATGCGGACGCGCCGCTCGCCTTCACTCATGTGCAGCGCGCGCCGAATGCCCTCGACGAAGCCGTCGAGATTGAATGGATTGATGAGCACCGCGCCGTCGATCTCCTCCGCCGCACCGGCGAAACGACTGAGCACGAGCACGCCTCGCTCCTCGGTTTGACAGGCGATGAACTCCTTGGCAACGAGGTTCATTCCGTCCTGGAGTGAGGAGATCAGGCAGAGATCCGCCGCGCGATAGACACCGGCGAGCATGTCGGCGCTCACGTTCTCATGCACGAGCACGATCGGATGCCACGTCGGTGTCTTGAACCGCTCGTTGATCTCGATCACCGTCTGGAGCATCTCTTCCTCGAGCGCCCGGTAGGCGGGCAGCTCGGAGCGCGATGGTGTTGCGACGAGCAGAAAAGTGAACGTCTCGAGCATCTCGGGATGACGCTCCCACAGCTCGCACAGTGCGCGCAGCCGCTCCGGAATTCCCTTCGTATAGTCGACGCGATCGACGCCCAATCCGAGGCGCTGTCCGTTGCTCGTGTAGCGCTTGCGCAGTCGCTCGACGAGGGCATCGCTCTCCGGCGTGCCCGCGAGCTGCTCGTAACGCTGCACATCGATGCTGATCGGGAAGATCGCGACGTCGATGCGGCGTCCATCATAGTGGATCGAGAGTGTGTCGGCGTCGATCTCGGCTTCGGGAACGAGCTCCGCCACGCAGCCGAGAAAGTTGAGCGCGTAGCGCTCGGTGTGGAACTCGATGAGATCGTTGCCGAGGAGCCCGCGCAGGAGCGCTTCGTCCACACCGGTGGGAAGCAGCCGCAGAATGTCCGCCGGCGGAAAGGGGATGTGCCAGAATTGGTGGATCAGCGCGGGCGTCGCGAGCTCGCGGAGCATCTCGGCGGCGAGCGCGAAATGATAGTCCTGAATCCAGACGATCGGCTTTTCCGGAGAGCGGTGCACCTCGTCCGCAACGGCATGCGCGAACTTCGAGTTGACCTCCTGGTAGATGTTCCAGTAGTCCGTGCGATACTCGAAGTGCTGCACGAGCATGTGGCAGAGCGGCCAGAGCGAGCGATTGGAAAAACCCATGTAGTAGCCGTCCACCTCCGCATCCGAGAGGAAGACGCGGCGAAGGGTGTAGCCATCTTCGCCAGGTGGCACGCGGAGCCGACCCTCGTGATCCGACATTTCGGCATCCGCCGATCCCGATCCCCACGCGACCCACACGCCATCGGTGGCCTGCATCGTGGGATCGAGTGCGGTGACCAGGCCGCCGGGTGGGCGGCGCACGTCGATCCCGATCTCGCCGTGTCGATGTTCGTACGGCTCGCGATTGGAGAGAAGTATCAGTGTACGATTTGCAAACGAGCGAGCAATATCGGGCATGACGACCTGGGGCGCAGGAGACGTGCCGGGCTACCCGAGCGTCGGGCTGGCGGACGTCATCGCATGCGATAGTTTTGGGCTGCTCCTCCCACCCTCGCATGCGCGACTACAATATGTACAACTTGCGGGACTTCGCACGTGTTTACGGCGTGGCCACCTGGATCTCGGACTGAGCGGTGCGTGAAGTAGTTGCCAGAGCGCCGGCACGAGTGGACTTCGGGGGAGGGTGGACGGACGTCCCGCCGTATACGATGGAAGAGGGTGGATGCGTCTGCAATCTCGCGATCGCATCGTACGCGAGGGCGACGGTGCGCTCGATCGCGAGCGGTGTCGAGGTCCACTCCGCGGGTGCGGAGTATCGCGCGGCGCGCGCGAACCTGCTGCAGGCCGATGGCGACGCCGCACTCGGCGCCGCAGCTCTCACACGAGCGCAGCTCGCGCGGGTGCGGCTCGAACAGGTGAGCGAGTTCCCGCGTGGCGCAGGGCTGGGCGGCTCATCTGCAGCGGGCGTCGCGGTTGCGGCGGCGCTTGCCGCATGGAACGGCGATACGCTCTCGCGCTCCGAGCTCGCGGAGCGGAGCCGCGCACTCGAGGTGGAGGAGCTCAGGATTGCCGGCGGATTCCAGGATCACTACGCTGCCGCGTACGGCGGCGCACTCGCGCTCACCTTTCGTGCGAAAACGAGCGCACGGGAAATTCCGCTGAGCGACCAGCTCGTGAGTGCGCTCGAGAGGCAATGCATTGTCGCGTACACTGGTGAGTCGCGCATCTCGGGCGCGACGATTACCGCGGTGCTCGACGGCTATCGCGATCGGGTGCCTCGTGTCCTCTCGGCGCTGGCACGCATGCGGGCTCTCGCCGTGCAGATGATCGGGGCGCTCGAGCACGAGAGCGTGGACGATCTCGGGTGCCTGGTCGGCGAGCACTGGGAGCATCAGCGCGCCTTGCACGAGAAGATCACCACACCATCGATCGACAGGCTCCTCGACACCGCACGCGAACACGGTGCGCTTGGCGGGAAGGCGCTCGGCGCATCCGGCGGGGGATCCGTGCTCATCATCGCGCCAGAGGATCGCGTTGACGAGGTGCGAGCGCGCGTTTCGCCCCTGGCCCGGCTCTTACCATTCGTCGTCGACAGGGAAGGCGCGCACGTAACGGTTCGCGAGCAGGTGGAGTCCACGGCATGGCGCAGTTGACGACCGAGCAGTACGATCGCCTCGAGCGCGCGGTGATCGACAAGTCCCGCATCTCCGTATACCGCCGGGGCACCGAGTATGTGGTCGTGCCGACGCGGCTGCATCTCATCAGTGGTCGGGAGCGCATCGAGGCGGTGCACCCGACCACGGGCGATCGGATCATTCTCTACATCGACGAGATCGATTCGCTCCAGGTGATTCGCTAAATGGCGGCGCCGAAGAATTGCCTGCTCGCGGTGTATGCCGATGAGTCGTGTCTCGGCAACGGTCGCGAGGGGTCGAATCCGGGCGGCGCGGGGGGACTCATCGAGCTCGCGCATCCGAAGAGCGGAGAGCTCGTGCGGCGTGATTTCTGGCTCTCCGAGAAGGCGACGACGAACAACCGGATGGCTCTGCGGAGCGCGATCGAGGCACTCGACATCGCGTCATCGAAGAAGTGGAACTGTGTGATCGTGTTCACGAGCGACTCGCGCTATCTCGTGGACGGGATGACGCAGTGGGTGCACGACTGGGCGCGCCGCGGCTGGAAGCGGAAAGGGGGAGAGATCGGGAACCTCGAGCTCTGGCAGGAGCTCGTGGATGTCGCGGCGAATCACCGTGTCGAGTGGCGGTGGGTGCGGGGACACAACGGGCATCCGCAAAACGAGTATGCGAACATGCTCGCGACTCGCGCGGCGGCGCGGCAGGATGAATCGAAGGGCGCGGTCGAATCCGGCTTCGAGACATGGATGGCGAGCGAACGGGAGCGCGGACGGATGACGCTGGATCCGTCGCCGCTTCCCGAAATGCGATCGTTCCGGGAGGCGCGATCGTTACCGCGCGGCGAGACGGAGAGTCTGTTCTAGGCTATCATTCCCCTTCGGAGCCGTCAGATCATGAAGCCTATACTATTGATATGCGCTGGGCTGGTGCTGGGTTACTTCGCCGGCTTCAACGATGCTCAGGATCACACCGAGAATCTCGGCGCTCGCATCATTCATCGCGTTGGCGGCGACAACAGGGAGCGCGTATCCACGGATGTCGACAAGCAGATGGATCAGGTCGGAAAACCCTGATGGACTGTTGCTGATCACCTCAGCTCGGGATCTGCTTTGATGCTACGCGGCAAGCCGATCACGCTGAGTGTTCTGATCCCCTGCTACAACGAAGCCGCCACTATCGACCGCACGCTCGACGCCGTATTCGCGCTAGGCGATCAGATCGCCGCCGATGGCATCGCGCTCCAGGTCGTCGCTGTCGATGATGCATCGAAGGACGCGACCTACGTACGCCTCACCGAGCGCGCGAACGCGGCGAATGGTCGCATGGTC
>DASXQD010000038.1:0-10575 GCA_036493195.1 Gemmatimonadaceae bacterium
TCGGCACCGGCGTCGAGAGCGCTGGCGATGTGGATGGCGACGGTGTGCAGGACGTCATCGCGGGCGCGCCGTACTCGGGACGCGCATACGTGTACTCGGGCAAGGATGGCCATACGCTTTTCACGTTGCGCGCGGAGAACGACTCGGATGCGTTCGGCCAGCACGTGTCGTCAGCCGGTGATGTCGATCACGACGGACACGCAGACTTTCTGGTCGGCGCACCGTCGAACAACGCGGGCGGACGCGGCGCAGGTCGCGCGTATCTGTACTCCGGAAAGGACGGCCATCTGCTGTTGACGCTCACCGGAGAGCGCGCCGGCGATGCGTTCGGGAGCACAGTCGGCGGATACAGCGACGCGAAGCGCACCTTCCTCGTCGTCGGGGCGCCGAGTGCGGGCAGCGGAAAGGTAGGGCGAACATACGTCTACGAAGGACTCTCGCAGAAACCGAAGTTCATCATCGAATCCGATTCCACGGGCCGCGCGCTCGGCGCCATGTTCGTCTCGGTGATGGGCGACATGGATGGCGACGGCGTGCCAGACATCTACGCCTCCGATTTCACGAACGGCGCCAAAGGTCCGTCGACCGGTCGCGTCTACGTGCACTCGGGACGGGATGGGAAGCGGCTCGTCACGCTAACGGGTGACGGACCCGGCGAGGGATTCGGCATTGGTCCCGGCAAGACAGGCGATGTCGATCACGATGGCCACGCGGATCTCGTGGTCGGTTCGTGGCAATACTCCACCGCTGCAACGTCGGGCGGCCGTGTGTATCTGTACTCCGGACGCGACGGTCATCTCATCAAGACGTACACCGATCGCATTCCAGGCGACACCTTCGGCTTCGATGCCGTGGGGCTCGGCGATGTGGACGGCGATGGCGATGTGGACTTTCTGATCACGGCTGCGTGGAGCGGCGTGCACGGCAATCACTCAGGACGAGTCTTCATCGTGTCGAGCGGAGTGAAGTAGCAGGCGCCCAAGCAGCCGTGTTTCGCGATGTAATATTCGTGAGTGAAAACGAGACTCGCATCCACATGACCGCGTCACCCGTATGCGCCTGGGCACCCCTCATGCCGCATGACGGCCTTCGCATCGTGCCGTACCGCCCCGGGCACGCGGGCGCGTTTCGCGATCTCAATCTCGATTGGATACGGAAATATTTCACCGTCGAGCCGCGCGACGAGCGCGACCTGGGGGATCCCGACACGTACATCCTCGCGCCCGGCGGCTGCATCTTCATGGCCGAGCTCAACGATCAGGCTGTGGGCACGTGCGCGCTGATGCGCGAAGACGAAGGGGTATTCGAGCTCGCGAAGATGACCGTTTCGGAATCCGTACGCGGACTCGGCGTCGGCCGCGCGCTCGGCGAAGCCACGATAGCGCACGCCCGCGCGATCGGCGCGCGGCGTGTGGAGCTCTACACGAACTCGTCGCTCACACCCGCGATCACGCTCTATCACGCGCTTGGCTTCGTCGACGTTCCCGTTGGCAAGACCGATTTCGTGCGCGCCGACGTGCACATGGTGCTCGATCTATAGCTCGCGCACGAGAACCAGCTAGACCAGCTTCTCGATCTGGCGCAGATGATTGATGTCGTGACCGCCCATCGTTTCGACGATGGTCCTGAACGTCATCTCGCCGCGCTCCGGATGCTTCACCGCCTTTGACTCGGCGGCACTCCCAACGGCGCGAATGAACAGCAGGTTCCATCGACGAATGGCCGTGAATGCATCGAGCGCATCGTGCGCATCGAGCGTTCCATAGGGTTGCGCCCACGCTTCCTGATCGAACGGCTGGATCACGTGATGTGGCTCCGCCATCGTCTGCCGGAGCCGAAAGCCGAAGGTAATTTCGCAATCGGCGAGATGGCAGAGGATGTCGCGGAGGCTCCACTTCCCCGGTGCCGGCGCGCGCGTGAGTTGCGCCGCGTCGCTGTTGCGAATGAGTCTCGCGATCGTGATCGCCGTCGTCTCGAGGACGTCCTGCGCGCGAGCGTCGCCGAGGAACTTGGCGTACGGGTTGAGCTCTGTGGCTGAAGCAGACATTGAGGATCCTTTGGAAGTCGCGAAATTGACTGCAGGAGCCGGTGGTCCGTCAACACATCGCGTCTATGAGCCGACTCCGGTTACCGGCGCTGCCGTACACAGTCGCATGCCCGTCGGCTTCATCAATGCCACGAAGCGCGCATCCCTCCTGAGTGCATCGTACGTCGGGTCGCACGCGAGCCCGTTCCAATCGGGCTCCGTATCGTGGCGGGTGAGACTTCTGCCGATCCATACGAGCGCCGAATCGGTCTGGCCGAATGCGAGCAGCGAGTGCGCCATGTCGAGCGCCGAGACGGTTCCCGCGCTCTGATCGCGGCGCAGCTCCGCGAGCAGCGTTTCGGCATCGCTCTTCCGACCCGCGCGCGTGTACGCCCAGATCGCGGCGCTGCGCACGCCGAGTCCGCGTCGCGAAATGCGGAGGGCACGATCCGCCACTCGTGCCGCGCTGTCCGCGTGCCCGCTGAGCATCTCCGCCTCGATCAGGCTCACGTACAATCCGCTGAACGTGGAATCGATCGCCAGCCCTTTCGTCGCAGCCTCCGCGGCCTCGCCGTACTTGCGCGCATCGAGCAGCGTGCGGCTGAGCGTCTGGTTCGTCGTCGCCGTGAGCGGGTCCAGCGCCTGCGCCATCTTCGCGTGACTCACCGCTTGGGCCACCTCACCCATGCCGAGCAGCAGCTCCGCGTGCCAGATATGAACCGTTGGATTCGAGGGATCGAGCGACACGCTGCGATCGAGCTCGCGCTCCGCCTCCGCCCAGCGCCACTGGTGTACGCGAACGTCGCCGAGCGCCAAGTGCGCGTCGGCGAGCCCCGGGTCGAGCGCGAGCGCCTGCTCCGCGTGCGCCTCCGCGATCGGAATCACCGAGTCCGCGCGCGCGCCACCGTAATCGGGGAGCAGGTCGTACGACATCGCGAGTGCGGCGTGCGCGCGCGCAAATGTCGAGTCCGCCGCGATCGCCTGCTGGAAGAATCCTATCGCCTTCCAGAGCGAGGGCGCCCCTCCCCATCCGAAGTAGTGCCTGCCTTGCAGGAACAGGTCGTACGCGGAGAGGTCATTCGTTCCGCGCGGCGCATGCGCCAGCGCGAGACGGTTGGTCTCCGCCGTGTCACGTCCCGCGCTGGTCAGCGTCGGATACAGCGCCGCGATGATCGCGTGTGTGAGCTCGTCCTGCACCTGGAACACGTCCTTCATTTCGCGCTCGTATGAGTCGCTCCAGCTCGCGAGCCCGGTTGCCGTGTTCACGAGCTGTGCCGTGACGCGCAGCCGGCCGCCCTCTCTTCGCACACTCCCCTCGAGCACGTTGCCCACGTGCAGCGTCTTGCCCACGTGCTGCGCGCCAACGGATTGATCGCGAAAGGTGAAGGCCGAGCTTCGCGCGGCGACCTTGAGTCCCGGCACGTGACCAAGCGCCGTGGTCAGCTCGTCGGCCATTCCATCCGCGAAATATTCTGTGGCCGTGTCCTTTCCCACGTTCGCGAACGGCAGGACGGCGACCGAGCGGGGCGCGATCTCGCCGCTCGAGCTCATGCCGACCATATCGCCCATCTCCGAGCCGCCTTTGCCGCGCTTCGCCACCGTCGCGATCGCGCCGACAACGAGCACGGCCGCAACGCCCGCGACTGCCCACGCAGGTACGCCGCGCGTCCTCTTCGCCGGCGTCAACGGCAGCATTGAGCCGCTCGTCGTGGTCATCGACTCCAGCGCCGCGAGCACTGCCTCGGCGCTCTGCGGACGATCGGCGGGACATTTCTCGAGCAGCTGCTTCACGAGCGCCGCAAGAGCCGGTGGCGTAGTGGCGCGCCTGGTCTCCACCGGAGTGGCCGTTTCTCTCGCATGGGCCGCAAGCGTCGCCTGAGCGCTGCGTCCTCCGAATGGCGGCGAGGCGGTGAGCATCTCGTACGTCATTGCGCCGAGTGCGTACAGATCGGCGCGACCATCCATGGTCGGATCCGCTGCCGCCTGTTCCGGCGCCATGTAGGCGGGAGTCCCGAGCGCAACGCCGAGTGAGGTGCTCGAGGTCGTCCCGGTCATGGCCGACGCGGAGAGCGCTTTCGCGACCCCGAAGTCCGCTACCAGCGCGTGCTGGCGCGTGAGAAGGACGTTTTCCGGCTTGATGTCGCGATGCACGACGCCATGCTCGTGCGCGTACGCGAGCGCGCCGGCGACATCGCGCAGAATGCGCATGATATCGACCAGCGGAAGCTCTCCCACGCGGGACAATCGCGCGCGCAGCGATTCGCCGTCGATGAAGGGCATCGTGTAGTACGGGAGCCCGTCGGCCTCCCCAGCGGTCAACAGCGGAACGATGTGTGGGTGCTGCAGACGTGCCGCCATGGCGATCTCACGCCGGAAGCGCTCGATCGAGACGGCGTGCGCGAGCTCCGGGGGAAGCACCTTCACCACGACCGTACGCCCCAGCGTCTTCTCGATGGCCACGAAGACGCGAGACATCCCGCCGCCGCCAAGCTCGCGCTCGAGGGCGTAATTGGCGCCCAGCGAGGCCTGGAGCTGCTCCCTGAGCTGCTCGGATTCCACTTACGCCGCTCCCAAAAAGTTCCGCATCGGTGAAGATATGAACCCGGGACCACCACAGCCAGCCGCGTGTATCAGATGTTCACTAGCTGCTTCGCTCCGGCAGGGCCAAAGGGAGCTCACCTCGTCACCACAAGGGATCGTCAACCAGGCGGAACTCGTATGACAAAGCTCCTTGGAATATTCGCGATCGCACTCAGCCTGCCCGTAGCCGCGGCTGCGCAGCGCAGGGGAAACGATGGGCAGGACGGTGGTCGCCGCGGCCAGAACAACGGACGCGCCGAAACACATCAGAACAGCGCGCGCACCGACCGAGGTCGTTCGAACGACGGACGCTCGCAGCAGAGCAATGGCGGCCGTCCGGATTATCGCGATCGCTCCGGCGACAATCGCGGTTCGCGTGCCGGATCGCCAATGGGTGGCCGGTATGAGTCAGGCAACCGGAACGGACGCTCGCAGTCATCCTACAAGTTGGGCGGCGGGTTCGACAACCGTGACCACGGAAATGGTGGGTCCGACAACCGCAATTACGGTAATCGCGGCAACGACAATAGCAGGTATAACGGCAACTATCGCCCGGACCGCAACGCGCACGATCGCGTCTACGATAACCGGAACGATCGCGTGTACCGGAATGATGACCGCGTATACGGCAACAACGACCGTGTGTACCGTAATGACCGCGTGTATCGCAGCTCGCCGAGCTATCGACTCGGCTACGGATTCCGCGGCGGATTCTCGCACGACTACATCGGACCGCGCCACGTGTGGCGGCTCGAAGGTGGCAATCGCGATCGCTTCTTCTTTCGCGGCTTTTATTTTCGCGTCGAGGCGTACGATTACTCGCTCGCGAGTGACTGGTACTGGGATCGCGACAACGTGATCATCTACGACGATCCCGATAATGCAGGGTGCTATCTCGCCTTCAACACACGTCTTGGCACCTACATCCACGTGGTGTTCGAAGGCAACTGATCGATCGAGCATGCGATCGAGCATGGAGGAGTGAAAGCGGGACTCGCGAATTGCGAGTCCCGCTTTCGCGTCAAGACTTCTTTGTCTGCCGCATTCGCCTCACTCTCAACGATGTGCACGCATGATGCGTCTCCGGGAGTGTGAAGCAGACTCGATCGATCCTTCCAGGAGATCCCGCATGAAAACTCTCCTCTCCGCATTGTGCGCGGTCGCACTCATCCCCACGTTCGCTCTGGCGCAGGGCGGACAGCCGGGCCAGGATGGCCGTCGTACGCAGCCCGCACAACCGGCAAACGGTCACCGACAGCCATCGCGACCGGACGTCGGGGCTGGACACATTCCTCCGCATGGTCCGCCAGCGCACCCCGCGCCAGCCCACCCGGCGCCGGCGCACACCACGCCGAGATCCGCGCCCTCGAACACTCCGCAAGGACACCCCAGCTATCGCGACCGTTCGGATCACCCCGAGGCGCCGCACGTGCACGCGACGAACAACACCTGGATCGGACATCAGAGCGGACGCAACGATCCACACTACCATCTCGATCATCCGTGGGAGCACGGGCGATTCGGCGGCCCGATCGGTGCGCAGCACGTGTGGCGTCTGCACGGCGGCGCGCGCGAGCGCTTCAATGTGGGCGGATACTACTTCGCAGTTGCGCCGTATGACTACGACTACGCCGACGATTGGCTCTGGGACAACGACGACATCGTGATCTACAACGATCCGGACCACGAGGGTTGGTATCTCGCGTACAACGTGCGGACCGGCACGTACGTGCACGTCCAGTTTCTCGGTACCTGAGAAAGGGCACTACAGAAGCGGCACTCCAGTCGTGACGATGGGCGTCCGAAGCTCGGGCGCCCGCTGTGTCTATCGCGACGTCACTCTCGCGCAGTCGCTCGTCCGACGATGACCGTGATGTTGTCGGAGCCGCCGCCGTCCATCGCATCCTGCAGCAGCTGCTCGCACACCTGCTTCGCGGACGTCATCGTACGAAGGCGCTCCGCGATCTGCTCGTCCGGCACGTGCTTCGTGAGACCGTCCGTGCACAGGAGATGCACGTTGTCCCAGTCCGCACGTAGTCGCGTGATCACGGGGAGCGAGGCCTCGCCCCCGATCGCGCTCGAGAGAACGTTCTTGAACTGCGATCGTTCAGCTACCGCGCGCGTGAAGATGCCCTGGTCGAGCAGCTCCTGCGCGATCGTCTGGTCGCGCGTCACCTGCGTGAGCGTGCCCTCGCGGTATAGATAGTAGCGCGAGTCGCCCACCTGGAGCAGGTAGTACCACGGCCACACGCCCATCCAAAGCGTGAGCGTCGTCGCCATGCGAACGCCGTCACCCTCCACGCTCGCCTGTTCGAGCACCGCCTCGTGCGACTTGAGCGCGGCGGCCTGCAGCGCGGGGGTCATCGTGCCATCCGCCGCTGCTGCGTGGTCGTAACAGTCCATGCTGCTCACGACGTACCGTGTCGCGGTCTCGAGCGCGAGCGCGCTCGCGCGCTCACCGCCCGTGGCGCCGCCTACTCCGTCGGCGACCATTGCGATGAATGCGAGACGCTGATCGGGAAGCGGGAGACGATCGAGCTCTGCGAGATTGGTGCTGAGAATGTTCATGCGCCGGTGCACCGCCGCGAGGAGAAAATGATCCTCGTTGTTCTTTCGAACCTTGCCGCAGTGGGAGGTGCCGTAGACGTCGATCTCGTCGTCGCGCGGTTTCCGCTCGGTCATGACATGCATCTCTTGCTTCGCAAGCCTCATGGCGATCCCATCTGGTGGAAGGGCCCTATAAAGCTATATTCACCTGCGCTGGGCTTCCCGCTGGGCTCAGCATACGAGTCTCACCGAGAGCACGCAACACGATTCCCACTGCTGTGACTGGCTTGCCGATGATTCCACCGAGAGCCAGACAGCGCGTAGCGCGGACGACGTGGGCGTGGGGGCCGCTGTTTGCGCTCTCCGCACTGATCGAGCCTGTCTCGGCGCAGGGCGCGTCGCAGGTTCCACTCGTCACCGGCCTCACCATCGTCTCCGCGCTTCACTATCCGGAGGGCGATCGCGAGAACATCGTGATGGTGACGAACGCTTCGAGCGAGGGCGTTCGCTACGCCTGGAAATACAAGCAGCAGGGGACGAGCAAGACGAATCTTCCGGATCGAGCGGAGCTCAAGCGCTTCGTTCGCGCGAGCGATCTCGCGGGTGCGCCACGGCTCGACGCCGTGTTTCCGAGCAATGCGCCGGAGGAATCGCCGGGATTCACGGCCTTCTCCATATCACGTGCCGCCTATCAGAAGCTGCTCGCGGCGAAGCAGATGCCCTACACGATCACCACGATCGAGGGCGCCGGCGGCTTCGGGAAATTGGGCGATGTCTTCGCTTCTCGCATGACGATGCGCGGCACGCTCTCTCTTCCGTCGCCGCAGCCGGAGCCGATTCCGGTGCTGCTCAACGGCGCACGGGTGAGTCTCCCTGCGCTCCATCTCAAAGGCTCCTTCGCGCTCGGGGCCGAAAAGGAACAGCTGGACATGTGGGTGCTCGCCGACAGCACCCATCCACTCATCATCCGCGTGATCGACGGAACCGACGTGCTGCAGACCGTTCGCATCGATCTCCCAGGCGGGGAATTGAAGATGGAGAACCAGCTCGCCACAGTCTGCCGTGCCGAGATACCCGGGATCTACTTCGCATTCAACAGCGCGGAGCTCGATCCCGCCTCCGATCCCGCCCTTTCGGAGATGAGCAAGCTGCTGGCGAAACACGCCGACTGGACGTTTGCGATCGAGGGACACACCGACAACATCGGCGGCGACGCCTCCAACCAGACGCTGTCCGAGCAACGCGCAGAGGCCGTGCGAGGCGCGCTCGTTGGACGCTATCACATCGCAGCCGGCCGCCTGCACTCCGCCGGCTTCGGCGCGAAACGGCCGCGTGAGCCGAACACCACCATCGAAGGCCGCGCGCGCAATCGGCGCGTGGAGCTCGTGCGCCCCTGCGCGAAATGAACGATCGCCTCACCGTCACCGGAGACTGATCATGTTGCTTGCTCAGCGCACGACAGCCGTCGCGCTCACGTGCGCGCTCTCGCTCGGAGCCCTCGCGTGTCATCGCGGCGAGAAGACAGCTGCTGGTGACGACCAGAAGTCGAATACCGCGAGCTCTGCTTCCATTCCGAAAGTGCAGGCGAACAAGACGCCCTGTGACTGGATATCGCGCGCGGCTGCCGAGAAAGCGCTTGGCGAGACGCTCACCGCTGATCCGGTGCGCGTGCGCAGCGCCGAGAATGCGGTGCCGCAAGCGGATGGTGATGGCTGTCTGTATCAGCTCAAGAGCACGTCCGCGTTCTCGGAGGGAAAGGTCGCGATCGAGGTCACGCCCGATGATCCGGGCATCATGCAATCCGCCTTCACCTCGGCGCCGATGATCGATTCGGTGTTCAAAGGGAAGGAGTCGCACGGCGACTCGGTGGTGAATGGCCGGTGGGACTACGAGAGCGCTCTGCCGGGCGGAGTCTCGATGCTGCGCGCGGGCCGCATGGTCATTCAGGTGTTCGCCTACGGCAAGTCCGAACAAGGGAAATCGCTCGCGAATGCAATCTTCGACAGCATCGCTGATCTCCCGTTCACGAACGATCCGGCGGATCCGAGCGCCGCGTCCGAGGATCCCGATCCGTGCGCGCTCATCACGCGGGTGGAAGCAGAGAAGGAGCTCGGGCCACTCACGATGGCTCCCTTCCGCTCGCGCGAAAACTCGGCGATCGCGCACGGCAATGGCTCGAGCTGCGTCTACTACACGGGCAAGCATCGCGCGCTCGTCGTCACGCCCACGTACACGGGTGGCGGGATGAAGTACAAGATGATGGCGGGAGTCGGGGGCATGGTGTCGACAGTGCTTGGAGGGGCCAAGGCGCCGGATACCCTGGATGGCCCGTGGGATCAGATCTCGACGGGAGCCACGGGCGCGTTGACGATGCTGAAAGGCGACAAGATGATCGAGATGCAGTACAAGTCGTCGCCCGCGGACTACGGACACGCAGTGAATCTCGCTCGCGCGGCTGCATCCAGATTGTAGCGGCGCTCTCGAGCGAAGCGCGTGTTGCGCATAGTCGTTGCGCTCGCGGCTGCCGCGATTGCCGCGCACCCAGGCGGCTCCGACAGAGCCATGGCGATGGTCACGGTCGCTGCCGGAGCTCACGCGGGCAGCTTTCTCGTGCGCAATACCGACTCGCCGTGTGAGATCACCGAACAGAAGGCACCGCGTCCGAAGCACCGGTTCGAGGCCCTGATCGGCGGCGTGACACCGAAGACCGACGCGAACACGTTGACGCTGCTGATGCTGATCATTCCGGATGCGGATGTGCGGGGCCCGATGCATTCGTTCTACGCGTCCATCCGCTTCGGCACCGTGGGTCACGACACGGAGTACAGAACCGAGACGCGCCCGGGTGAGAAGGCGGGCGGAAGCGGCACGGTCACGCTGGTGCCCCATGGCCAGGATGCAACCGTGATGCTCGATGTGACATCCGCCGATGGCGTTTCGTACACGGGCACGATTCAGTGCTCCGGAGTAACGCACTACTGATCGCGCACGTCTCATTCGCAGCTCGCATCGCCTCTCCCTGCCTTCGGACACTCAGCGACTTCGACAAGCCGGCCGAAAAAGCCGACAAGCTGTTCGACAAGCTCGGTCGCAAGGTCTTCGGCGACGAGAAAATGGACAACCTGAAGGACGTCAACGTCGAGAAGGCACTCGATGTCATCGAGGGCAACGAAGCCTCTGCGACCTTCGAGCTGGTCACGTCATCCGGAACCTCCGCCGGAGTGCTGAGCTGGGATCCGTGCCAGCAGACCGACATCTACATCTCGGCGAGCGTCGCCGCGAACGCGAAGCTGCCGGGGCAGAGCGCCGACGAAGCGAAGAAGGAGCTGTGGAAGAAGCACATTCACGCATCGAAGCCGGACGGGGTGAACTGCACGTGACGTGATGCCTGTCCGGCGTCGCTCCAATTCTTGCGCATCACG
>DASXQD010000039.1:0-8055 GCA_036493195.1 Gemmatimonadaceae bacterium
GGTCGAGACGGAGACCGGGCCCGAGACGCACTTCGCGGACTGGTACACGTACCTCGTTCGCGATGCAGGCAAGTGGAAGATCGACAATCTGCGCGTATTCGAGCTGCCACCCGCGCACTATCTCATCCTCGACTCTCTCGAGGTGAAGAAGAATCTTCCGGACTCGGTCGCGTTCGTGCGAGACCGGATGCGTCTTTCGGCGTCGAGTAATGCCGTATTGAAGGCGCATTTCGCGGCGCACAAGGCGGCGATACTGAAGTTGGCGTCGATGTTCGAATCGCACGCCGGCGTCACCGGCTTCGACGAAAACGGGTCGACGATTCCGAGCGACTCGATGCGGGAGAGTGACAGGAAAGCCTTGAGCGCAGCGATGCACGCATTGGACATCGGCGCCGCCCTGCGCAAGCTCGATGCTCCCCAATGCGTGCGCTACAAGATCGGAGGCGTGGACGAGACGACAGTCGGATACATGCACTTCGGCGCTTCGTGCGTGAAGCCCGTGGTGGGCAAGGAGGACGTCATGTACATGGAGCGCGTCGCGCCGGACTGGTATCTGTACCGAACGGGGTGATACCGACGCTCGCCCTCGAGCTCTGGCACCTCTGGAGGCTCGCTATCATGTGGCACCGCCAACCCAAGGTCCGAGTGCCTCTCAAGACACGCGGTATTCTTCCGCTTTTTCTGCTACTGGTTCTCGGATGTAGCGGAACCACCTCGCCCAACCCGGTCGGTAGGCGCGTGTACGAGCTGCAGACGGTTGGCGGCCGGCCCGTGCCCGGCAAGATCGACAGCAGCTCGACTGTGTGGGATTCGGTAACGGCGGACACATTGACGTTGGATTGGAAAGTGGACTCGGTGTCGGATATTTTTCTTGCCCACGTTTACTATCCGCCGTCACAGGAGCATCCGGGATCTGCTTACGCGGACTTCCACGTGCCAACGACTGAGGCGCTCATCGTCCGTGGCGACAGCATCTGTGCCTATTTACCGTCGACCGTCTGCAGGTGCTATGTCGACCGGCAGGGAGTGATCGGTTCCTCTTCTATCACCCTGCGGGCGGGTGACGATCCGCAGAAGCCGGATTACGTCTATCGTTTGATAGCGACGTCTCGGTAGCGCTCCGCGCTATGCCGTAAGACTCAGCCCCGCCGCCGCATGCAGCCGCGAGTACAGCCCGCCGCTCGCGATCAGCCGCTCGTGGCTCCCCTCTTCCACGATCACGCCGCCCTCGAGCACGATCACTCGGTCCGCGCGGCGCACGGTGCTCAGCCGGTGTGCGATGATCAACGTCGACCGGCCGCGGAGTAGCTCCTCCATCGCCTGCTCAACGAGCCGCTCGCTCTCCGTGTCGAGGCTGGACGTCGCCTCATCGAGAATGACTAGAGCCGGATTCTTGAGGAACACCCGGGCGAGCGCGATCCGCTGCCGCTGTCCTCCCGAGAGCTTCACACCTCGCTCGCCAACGCGTGTGTTCATGCGATCCGGAAGCCGCTCGATGAATTCGAGAGCATGCGCGGCGCGCGCGGCGGCGTCGATCTCCGCGTCGGATGCATCGGCGCGCGCGTAGGCGATGTTGTCGCGCACCGAGCCGCTGAACAGCGCGGGCTCCTGCGGCACGATGCCGATCGCGCCGCGCAGATCGCCGAGCGAGAGCGCGCGCACGTCGATGCCATCGAGCGTGACGGCTCCCTCCTGCACGTCCCAGAATCGTGGCAAGAGCGAGGCGACCGTCGTCTTTCCCGCGCCGGATGGACCGACGAGCGCCACCACCTCACCGGGACCGATGCCGAAGGTCACGTCGTGGAGCACGACTGGGAGGTCGGCACCGTAGCGGAAAGTCACGTGCGTGAGGCGCACATCCCCGCGCACGGGCCTGGGCAGCGGTGCGATGACCAGCGGATCGGCGATCGTGGGCTTCGTCTCGAGCAGATCGAACACGCGGCGCGCGGCGCCGATCGCCTCCTGGTACGCGCCGAAGAGCTGGCCCAGCGCACCCACCGCTGCCGCAACGAAGAACGCGTAGAACAGGAACTCGACCAGCGCGCCGCCCGTCAGCGCATGGGCGAGCACGAGTCGTCCACCCTGCCAGAGCACCGCCGCCACGCCGGCGAAGCCCGCGAACGTGATCACGCCGAAGAACACGCCGCGCACGAGCGCCCTGTGGATCGCCGCATCGACCACGTCGCTGAGCTGCGCGTCGTAGCGCGTGCTCTCAGCGCGCTCGCGCGTGAAGCTCTGCACGATGCGGATCTGCGAGAACGCCTCCTCGGCCGTTCCCATCGCGTCGGCGATTCGATCCTGCACGACCGTGCTCGCCTTGCGCATCGCTCGGCCGAAGATGAATGCCGCGCCCACCACCACCGGCACCACCGCGAGCGTCGTCACCGTGAGCCGCGGATGCGTGATCGTCAGCATCACGATGCCGCCGATCAGGTAAACGAGCTGCCGCATGAGCTCCGTCGACTGATACGTCATCACGCTCTGCAGCAGCGTGAGATCGGTGCTCAAACGGCTCGTCAGCTCACCCGTGCGCTGCTCCGCGAAGAAGCCCGGCGAGAGCCGCACCAGATGGGCGAACAGCTCGCTGCGCAGCTTTGCGATAACCTTTTCGGCGACGGACGTGATGAGCCACACCTGCACGAAGCTCAACACGCCCTGCACGGCGAAGATTGCCACGAGCAGAAGCGCGAGCTTGTTGAGCAGCCCACCGTCGCCCTTCACGAAGGCGGCGTCGAGCAGCTCGCGAACGATCAGCGGGAAGGCGAGCCCGATCGCGGAGCTCAGGAGCAGCGCGATCGCACCGAAAACGAGCGATGTGGTATACGGCCGCAGGCGCCTGAGGAGCGGGCGAAGCGGCGCAGGGGAGGGCAGCGTTTTCCGCGCGAGCTCCGGCGCGGCCGCCGCGCTCAGCGTGGAGTCGCTGTCAGCCAACTGCGTACCACGCGCACGTCCGGCTCCAGGCGCTGCCGGCTGCGCACGACTTCCTCGAGGCGCGTGAGCAGCGCATTTGCGCTCACCACGCTTTCCTCGGGACCCGTCGACCAGTTCCCGGCATGCCACTCGCGCACGCGCACGCCCGCGGGATGGCGCGCGAGAAGCAGCACATGGTCCTTCGCACCCTTGTCGCTCACGATGTGTACGGCGAGCTCGCCCGTCTCCATCTCGTCAGGCACTCGCCCACTCGACATCAGCGGGCGAGAACGCGGTCGATCATCATCGCTGCGAAGAGAAGCGCCAGATAGAGCAGCGAGAACTTGTAGAGCCACCAGGCCGGCGCGTTCCAGACGGGCTTGCGCAGCACCTGGATCACACCGCCCAGCAGTATAGCATCGAGCGCGATCGCCGAGATCATATAGAACGCGCCGAACGCGCCGAAGAGCACGGGGAGAAGCGTCAGCGCAACGAGGATGAGCGTGTACCAGAGCATGTTCCACATCGTCTCGCGCTCGCCCCACACGAGCGGCGCCATCGGCACGCCCGCGCGCTTGTAGTCCACCTGCTTGTTGAGCGCGAGCGCCCAAAAGTGCGGCGGTGTCCAGTAGAACACGATGAGAAACAGGTAGATGGCCGCGAGATCGACGTGTCCGGTGACCGACGCCCAGCCGACGAGCGGCGGGAATGCTCCGGCGGCGCCGCCGATCACGATGTTCTGCGGAGTGCGGCGCTTGAGCCACCGCGTGTAGATGAACACGTAAAAGTAGAATCCGGCGAGGGCCAGCGCCGCGCTCGCCAGATTCACCTCGATCGCGAACACCGCCGTCGCGCACGTGGCGAGCAGAATGCCGAACGCGAGAACGGCGCGCCGGTCCATGCGTCCGCTCGGAATCGGACGCAGCCGTGTGCGCGCCATGTGCCCATCGATGTCGCTGTCGATGAACATGTTCACCGTGTTCGCGCCGCCCGCCATGAGATAGCCGCCGAGCAGCACCCATAGCACGAGTGCGAGACTCGGGCTCCCCGCGATGTACATCGGCGTGACAGTGGTGACGAGCAGGAGCGAGATGATCCGCGGCTTGGTGAGCATCACCAGGTCGCGCACGAAGGAGCTGCTGCGCTCCGAGACTGCGGCCGAGGTCACGTCGTCGCTCCGCGCGCCGCGTCCGCTGACACGCGTGATACGGCTGCCGAATCCGCGCCGCGTACGCTGTCGCGAGAGCCGCTCGCGTTCGAGAAGCGAGCCACCCACGCCAGAGTAAAGAGCGTCAGCCAGATCGCGATCCCGTCCGCTTCGTGCAGCGAGCGCATCACGGGCGGCAAGTGCATCTCGACCATCCCCGCAGCGATCACCAACTGCAGACAGATGAGCGCGAACGCGATTCGCACCAGCCCGAGCACGGCCGGCGCTTCCCTGCGGCGGGCAAAACCGATCATGAGGCCGAGGACGTGAAAGAAGAGCAGAAAGGCGAGAATCCTGTGTGTAAACTGCACGTGCTGCGCCGGAAGCGGAGGAAGGAGCGAGCCGCCGCAGAGCGGAAATCCCTCGCACGCGCTGTTCGCGCCCGGGATTTTCGCCGTGAGGCCGCCGAACATGACCGTACAGAGCGCGATGGCCGCGGCCGCCGAGGATCCTCGGGCCGCGCGCGTTCTCGAGGCTGTGGCACCATCAGCGAGGCGACCGCCAAGCCCGCCTGCCCGAAGAATCGTGGCCGCGAGCGCCGCGAGCAGCAGCGCGCCGTTCAGCAGATGCGCCACGGTGGCCCAGGCCGTGTTGCCCATTCGCACGGTCACCATGCCCAACAGCGCCTGGACAACGATCAGCGCGGCCGCCAGGAGGGCCGCTCGCAACACACCGCGAGGTCCCGACACGCCCGGCTCGCCGCGCCTCCTGAACGCCGTGAGCACGAGCAGCGCAACCATCGCCACGGTGATCGCGGCGAGCAGGCGATGCGTCCACTCGATCACCAGTGTGGGCTGGTCCATGGGCGGAAACCATCGCCCGAAGCATCGCGGCCAGTGGTCCCCGCAGCCCATCCCCGAGCCCGAGATTCGAACGATCGCGCCGAAGACGATGAGCGCGTACGCAAGTCCGAGTGTGGAATACGCCAGTCGGCGCAACGCCTTCAATGACAGCTCCTTACGGTACGATCGTGAACGTCGCTGCCGGATGCAGCGTACGCCACGTCAGCACGAGCACCAGCGCCAGCATGATCGCGGGCAGGATCGTCCACGCGACCTCGATCGGCCGCGACGGAGATGCGCTGCCATCCGGCCGCTGCGCGCGCGCGCGAAGAGCTGACCGGACGATGGCGATCTGCGCGAACACGCAGCACGCCGCTGCAAGCCAGAAGATGGCGTCGGAAAGAAATGTCGGAATAATGAACGAAATGTGTCGGCGCTTCCGATGAGCGGCAAGATGACCGAGAAGTCGAGCGAGAAGACGAGCGCGCAAACGAGCGCGCAGGGTGCCGCGCAGCCGCCGCGGCTGTATTATGGACAATGGAAGCGCGCACCATCTCGCCCTCCGCCGCCGTGCCATCGCGGCTCCCTCGCCGGCTCGGCCTCTTCAGCGCCGTCGCGGTCCTCATCGGCTCGACCATCGGCTCCGGCATCTTCCGGTCGCCGGCGGGAATCGCGGACAAGCTTCCGGGCCCGCTGCCGCTCCTCTCCGTGTGGCTCTTCGGCGGAATCTTCGTGCTGTGCGGCGCACTCACGCTCGCCGAGGTCGCGAGCGCATTCCCCGCAACCGGCGGACTGTACGTCTTCATCCGCGAAGCCTGGGGACGACGTGCCGCCTTTCTGTTCGGATGGTCCGAGCTTCTCCTCATCCGGGCAGCATCGCTGGGCGCGATCTCGACCACCTTCGCCGAATATCTGTTTCGCGTGCTGGGGCACGAGCCGAGCGTGGAGCCGTATGCGACGTATGTGCACTGGGTGGCGGCGCTCGCGATCGCACTGACGGCGACGTTCAACTACGTCGGGCTCAAGTGGGGCTCGCTGGTGCAGAACCTGACGACGGTCGCGAAGTACGGGGGGCTGCTGTTCATCGTGATCGTCGCGATCGCGCTCGGCCTGCCGCACACCGGCGGGCATTTCACCCCCGCGGTGCCGCCCGGAAGCTTTTCGCTCGCGCCATTCGGCCTCGCGCTGATCTCCGTGCTCTGGGCCTACGATGGCTGGGAAGATGTGAGCCTCGTGGGCGGCGAGGTGAAGGACGGCCGGCGCACACTGCCGCGCGCGATCATCATCGGCACGGTGGCGGTGATCGCGATCTACGCGCTCGCGAATCTCGCCTATCTCTCGGTGCTCGACGTCGAGACCATTCGCCACTCGCGGCTCGTCGCTGCGGACGTCGCGTTCAAGGTCATCGGCTCGCCGGGTGTGGTGTTCGTCGCCGTGACGGTGATGCTGTCCACGTTCGGCACGCTCAACGGATCCATCATGACGGCGCCGCGCATTTTCTTCGCGATGGCCGATGACCGATTGCTGTTCAAGCAGATCGCGGCCGTGCACCCGCGCTATCAGACGCCGTACGTGGCGATCGTGCTCAACGCCGCGATCGGCGTCGCGTTCGTGCTCACGCGAGGATTCGAGCAGCTCGCGGATCAATTCGTGATCGCGATCGTTCCGTTTCTCGCGCTCGCGGTGGCCGCGGTGTTCGTGCTTCGGCGACGCGCGGGCTACGACACATCGTTTCGCGTGCCGGGCTATCCCATCGTTCCGTTGATCTTCATCGCATCGACGATCGCGCTGCTCCTGAACGCGCTGATCGACAAATCGAGTCGTGTCGCAACGCTCGGCGTGTTCCTGGGCATCGTGCTCGGCATTCCGGTGTACGCGTTCATCACGCGACGCATGGGTTCGTCGGATGGCTCGAGTCGTGACGAATCCGTTGCCGTCAATTCTTGACTCGCCGGCATCGCGCCCTAGCTTTTTTTGTCGGCCGGAGCTGCCAGCGCGTGGCGACAGGCCGGATTTTCGTGATGCTGACTGCCGCGCATCGCGTCGTGCAGGTGTTCGTTCACCATAAGGAATTCCCACTCATGCAGATGAGTTGCACGCTGAGAATCGCTCTCCTGGCTTTCGCGGCCTCGGGAGCCGCCGGCATCACCTCGCTTTCCGCTCAGGGCATCACGACCGCCGCGGTGAGCGGCGTGGTCACCGACTCGGTTGGCCGGCCCGTAGAATCGGCTCAGATTCAGGTCACGAATCAGGCGACCGGCGTGAAGAGCTACGCGGTCACGCGCACCAACGGCAACTACTACGTGCAGGGCGTCGAGGTGGGTGGGCCGTACGTGGTCAGTGTCCGACGCATTGGCTTCGCGCCGGACAGCGTGAGTGGAGTCCACCTTTCACTCGGCCAGAACTTTCGGGCGAGCTTCAAGCTGCATCCGCAGGCCGCGCAGCTCGCGGTGGTCACCGTGCGCGCGACGTCGGATACGCTCAGCAATCAGATCTCTCCGTCGCGCCGCGGCGTGCAGACCGACATCTCGGACACCGCGCTTCGCCGGCTGCCGACGCTCAACCGCAACTTCACCGACTTTCTCTCGCTGACACCGCAGGTTCTGCAGGCGCAGAACGCCGGCCTGTCCGCGGGCGGCCAGAACAATCGCTTCAACAACATTCAGATCGACGGCGCGAGCGAGAGCGACATCTTCGGACTCGGCACCACTGGCCAGCCGGGCGGGCAGGCGCGCGGACGATCGATCTCGCTCGAAGCGGTGCAGGAATATCAGGTGCTGCTCTCGCCGTTCGATGTGCGCCAGGGAAACTTCACCGGCGCGCTGATCAACGCCGTCACGAAGAGCGGTACCAACGAGCTCCACGGCTCGGCGTACTACTACTTCCGCAATCAGGATCTCGCCGCCGATGTGCCGCTCCTGCGCGCCAGCGATTTCCAGCAGAAGCAGTTCGGATTCTCGCTGGGTGGACCGATCGTGAAGGACAAGATCCACTTCTTCATCGCACCCGAGTGGCAGCGCGAGGCGTATCCGGCGCCAGGACCGTTTCCAGGATTCACCGGTACGGGTCCGACGTCCGCTGCCGATGCCGCGACCGTTCAGCGCATGGCGGACATCCTTCAGGGCACGTATGGGCTGAACGCCGGCGCAGCGGGGT
>DASXQD010000040.1:0-4639 GCA_036493195.1 Gemmatimonadaceae bacterium
CTTGAGCGCCGCGAAATAGGTGAGAAACTCGAGCGCGGTCAGTCCGTCGTACACGCCGAAATCCTGCGGCAGATATCCGAGCGTGCGGCGCAGCGCGTCCGGATCGCGCACGATGTCGACGCCACGAAAGCAGATTCGGCCAGCCGTGGGCTTGGTGATCGTCGCGATCATCTGCATGAGCGTGGTCTTCCCGGCGCCGTTCGGGCCGAGCAGCGCGAGTACGCCCGTGCCGAGTGAGAGCGAGAGGTCGTTCACGGCAACGACGCCATTGCGGAAGCGCTTGGTGACGCCTTCCAGCGTGAGGGCGACGCGTGGAGTGGATGCGATGGGTGCTGCGACCAAGGCGGCGGTAGTCATGCTTGCCCTACTCGCGTCGTGCGGTTTCGGTTTCAAACCATGCACTCAGGGAGGATCGAACGTCGCCTCATCGCGGTACTTCGCTTGATCGAGACCCTTGATCGCATCACGGCCCACGATCTTGTGGAATGTTGCTCCCGAGAGCTCGGCCAACGACAGATCGCAGTCCGTGAGATTCGCGCCTGTGAGAGTCGCGCGAGTCAGCTTCGCCTTGCGCAGGTTAGCGCCCGAGAGATCCGCGCCACTGAGATCCGCGCCCGACAGATCGGAGCGCATCACGCCCATCGGCTGATTGCGGGGATCGGCACCCAGATCCGCGTGATCGAGCTTCGCGCGGACGAAGATCGCGCCCGTGGCGAGCCCGATGATTCGCACGCGCGTGAGATCGGCATCCGTGAAGTTCACGCCCGGCATGATCACCGCGTACATGCTCGCGCCGCGCAGCGTCGCATGCGTGAAATCCGTGCTCCGCATGGTGCTCACATCGAGCGTCGCGTTGGAGAGATCCGCACCCTGCGCGACGGCACTGTCGAACTTCACCGCGAACATCTTGGCATTCAGCAGCTTCGTGCCGACGAGCTTCGCGCGCGCCAGGCTCGCACGCTTGAAGTCGAGCCCCGAGAGATCGAGCCCGGAGAGATCCTCGCCCGCGAAGCTCGCCGGATGATCGACGGATGCCGAATCCAGTCGCGCCACGACCTGCGCGCGCGTGAGCGCCGACGGCTGCAACGGAAGATGGAGCATCGGAAGGTGCATCCCGAGCGCCAGCATCGCGACGGCGAGCGCTCCCTCGCGAATCATCGCTTCAGTGCCATCGTAAGCGGCGCGCCGGGGCGCGCCAACGCGCGATACGCCGCGGCACTGTCGGGTTGCCCCCACCGATCGAATACATCCGCCAAGGTCGATTCCGTTCGTCGGTACGTGTAGAAGTTGGGATGCGCGGTCGATCGCAATGTATCGAGCAAGGCGGTCAGATAGGCAACAGCCGCCGCGGGGCGGCCGCGGTCCCGAAGGAGAAGCGCCCGCACGCGCCCGAGCGCTGACCAGCGGGCGTCGACCAGGGGAAGCATCCCGGTCCAGAGCGCACGCGCGCTGTCTGCGAGCGAGGCAGCCGCGGCATCGTCACCGGTTCGCGCTGCCAGCTCGGCGCGGCTGGCCATCACCGTGCCGCGCCCGATACGCTGAGACTGCAACGGTTGCGCGGCCTCCATCATCGCGTACGCCGCTCGCAGCAGCGAATCGGCCGCAGCACCGTGACCCATGCTGGCCTGCGCGGCAGCGAGATACGACTGCGCAGAGGCAATGGTTTCCGAATCAGGCTCGGGCGCTGATTCCAGATCTGAGAGCTCCTGGCGGAATGTCGCCGAGGCCTCTTCGTTGCGACCCTGCCTCCGCAGCGCCTCTCCAAGCAGGATCAGCGGCGGCGTTCCCGGCACGGCACTCGGATGTCGAGCGCGCGCCGCCACCAGATCGCGAAAGATGTCCTCCGCCTGCGTGTACTTCTCTTCGCCCATGAGCGCGGTGCCGAGGGTGGCCGCCGCTTCCTGATCCAGTACGCCTGGCGACAAGCGCGCGCGAATGCTCTTCGCCTCGTAGCCCGCCGATTCAGCTCCCGCGTACTCCTGCACTCGGCCGAGCAATCGCCCGAGCGTCTCGAGCCGGGTCGCCAGATCGGCCGGGTCGCGCCCGTATTCGCGCTGGCTCGCGACCGCTTCGCGGAGCAGGCGCTCCGCGCGCCTCATGTCACCGTTGTTGAGATAGATCTGTCCCAGCGCGGACTGCATCGTCGCGCGCACGTTCGGCTGCTTCGCGTACTGTCGCACGATCGTCGGCTCGGCGTGATCGAGCACGTCCGCCACCGAGAGCGGACGACCGAGCGAATCGGTGAGCTGTCCCAGCAGTGACCAAAGTGTGTGCGTAACCGCGCTCGCCTGGTCGCGCTGCGCGGCCGTGCGCTCGGATTCACGCTGCATCGACCGCGTGTGTCGTTCGGTGATGACCGCGAAGGTGGCGAGAGAGAACCCGATGACCGCGACGATGCCGACCGCCGCACGCTGCCGGCGAAGAAACTTCATCGTGCGGTACATGCGGCTGTCCGTGCGCGCCAGCACGGGGCGTTGCTCGAGATACCGGCGCACATCATCGCCGAGCCGATCGACCGACGCATATCGCCGATTCGGCTCACGGCGCAGCGCCATGAGCGCGATGGTGTCGAGATCTCCTCGCAGCGCGCGACCATCTTCGACGACCGTTGAAGGAGCTCTCGGCTCCGCCTCGCGAACGACGCGGGCCCAGTCCGCCGGATTGGTGCGGGCGAGATTGAGCGGGCGTTTGCCCGTCAGCAGCTCGTAGAGCACTACGCCCAGGGAGTAGACATCCGCGGAGGTGGTGACGGGCTCGCCCAGCACCTGCTCCGGGCTCGCGTACTCGGGAGTGAAAGGCTGAAACCCCGTTCGCGTGATCGGAGCGTCGCCGGCTAGCGGTGGCTCGAGGAGCTTCGCTATTCCGAAATCGAGCAGCTTGATGGAGCTGTCGGATGTGACCAGGATGTTCGACGGCTTGAGATCACGGTGAACGATCAGATTGCGATGGGCGTACGATACCGCATCCACGATCTGCAGGAAGAGCCGCAGCTTGTCATGCAGCGAGAGCGCGTGCGACTCCACGTAGCGGTTGAGCGGCATGCCATCGACGTACTCCATCGCAAACCACGGGTGTCCCTCGCTCGTGACACCGGCTTCGAGCAGGCGCGCGACGCCGGGATGCTCGAGCGTTGCCAGGATCTGCCGCTCCTCCGTGAAGCGACGGAGAAGCACGCGATCCTGATCGAGACCGTTTCGCATGACCTTGAGCGCGACGCGCGGCGGGAACTCCGAGTCGTCACGCATAGCGAGATAGACCGAGCCCATGCCGCCGCGGCCGAGCACGTGCTCGATGACGTAAGGGCCGATGCGCGAAGGCGCTGCGAGCTCGCGCTCCAGAAGAATCGGCTGCGCCCATGCAACCGCGCTGATCTCGCCGTCTGTCGGCGTGGTCGTGTTTCCCGCGGAGTCGAGCAACCGCTCGACCGCGGCCCGCAATCGCGTGTCGCTGCCACATGCGCTGTCGAGAAACGCCGGCCACGATTCCGGAGGCAGCTCGAGCGCCGTGTCGAGAATCGGCTCGATGCGCTCCCAGAGCTCCATAACGATTGCGCGCGTCACACGTGCTCCGCGTCCATGGCGACGGCCAGCCACATCCGGGCCTTCGTCCAGTCGCGACGCACCGTGCGAGGCGTGAGCTGCAGCGCGAGCGCGGTTTCCTCCTGGCTCATGCCGCCGAAAAACCGGCAATCGACCACGCGCGCAAGTCGCGGATTCGAATTCGCGAGCGCGGTGAGCGCCTCATCGAGCGCGACGAGCTGCTCGGCGCGTCCGTCGGCAGCCACCTCCAGATCATCGAGCTCGACGCGCACCTGCACGCCGCCGCGCTTTTGTGCCGTGCGCTGGCGCGCGTAGTCGATGAGCACGCGGCGCATGGCCATCGCCGCGATCGAGAGGAACTCCGCGCGACCGCCGATGTCGAGGTGTGAAGGTGCCGCGAGTCGAAGATACGCCTCGTGCACGAGCGCGGTGGTGTTGAGCGTGTGGCCAACACCCTCGTGCCTGAGCTGCCGCCGTGCGATGCGTCGCAGCTCCTCGTATACGAGAGGCAGCATCCGCTCGACGTCCGAGCCCTCCGCTTTTGGCGGAATCGTCGCGGCCATGCTGTCTTCCTCGTTTCCGATGCTGATTTCGTCGGTACTGGTACGCGCCTTCAATGAATGCCTTCGAGTGCCGGAAGAGAGCCGAATATAGGTTTACCATTGTACGAAAGCGACCGTCATTGGCGGTCGCTTCCGTGAGTCAAGTTGTGCTCGGTACCGTACTGTTAAATTTTATTGCAACGGCTCCTTCAGCCCGGAGGCGACTCCGATCTCAGCGACTCGATATCGATCACGAAGCGGTACTTCACGTCGTTTTTGAGCATGCGGGCGTACGCCTCGTTGACCTTCTGAATCGGAATCATCTCGATATCCGACACGATCCCATGTTCGGCGCAGTAATCGAGCATTTCCTGGGTTTCGCGAACTCCACCTATGCTCGAGCCCGTAAGAGCAACCCGTTTGCCTGAGAGAAGTGCCGGCTGAACCGTGAGCGGCCGGTCCGGCAAGCCAACCAGCACCATCGTGCCGTCCCGCTTCAGCAACGAGAGAAACATATCAACATCATGGGGCGCCGATACCGTATCGAGAATGAAATCA
>DASXQD010000041.1:0-2067 GCA_036493195.1 Gemmatimonadaceae bacterium
CTGCGAGAGACAGGCGACGTCGAACGCGACCTTCAGCATGGCGCTGCAACGATGGGGCGCACCTCGAGAGCCTAGTTGTCGGCGCCCCGCGCGGCTGCGAACGCGCAATGCACGCCGAACGAGCGTTGCTACCGTTCCCGAGCGACGTGAGAGAGCGCTCGCCTTCCCAGAAGCAGCCATGACTGCAGAGGTTCCCGACGCGCTCGACGGGCACGCTGCATCCCGGGTCGCGGCGCATGGCGCGGCGCTGCGGCTGCTGAGCTACGGCGCATCGCTCACCATCAGCATCATCGCGATACGCATGCTGACAATGCATCTGGGGACCGGGTTCGGCACCTACACGGTGGTCTCTTCGATCGCGTTCGTCGCCGTCGGCAGCACCGACGCAGGGCTCGCAAGCTTCGCGTTGCGTGAGGGCGCGAATGTCTCGCGCACGGCGCGATCGGACCTGCTCGCGAACATTCTCGGCCTCCGCATCGTCTTGTTGATTCTCGGGATCATGGCGGGAGTGCTGTTCACGTTGCTCACAGGACGCACGCCCAGCTTCATCTTCGGAGTCGCGGCCGTGAGCGCCGGTCTGGCACTCGCGACGCTCCAGCAAGCGGTCACGATCCACCTCCAACTCGATCTGCGAAACGGAGTCGTTGCGTCGCTCGAACTGGTGAAGACTGTTGCTCTGACCGCGACGTACGGCATCTTCGTCCTCTTCGGGGCAGGACTCACGGTCTTCTACCTCGCACCGGCGATCGCGGGTTTCGCGATGCTCGCAGCCACAACGCTGGTTGTTCCCCTGGCGCTCTTCCGTCCGAGCTTTCACAGCAAATCCTGGTCTCGGGTGCTGCGCGCCGTACTGCCATATGCACTCGCAGCGGCCGTGACCGTCCTCTACTTTCGCGTGACACAGATCACCATGGGCTACATCGCGACACCGGAGCAGATCAACGAATATGCGCTTGCGTTCCGCGTGGTCGAGGTGCTCACGGTCATCCCGGTACTCGTGGCCATCTCGGCGTTGCCGCTGATCGCACGCGCGCGTACCTCCGGGCCGGACCGGCTCCGTCCGCTTGCGCGCTCTCTGGGGCAGACGGCGCTCCTCGCCGGCCTGGCGCTCGCAACCGCGACGGCGGCGGGAGCGCCGATCGCGATCCGCGTGATCGGAGGCGGGGCGAACTCCGGCTCCGTAGCAGTTCTGCAGGTGCTCGCAGTCGCGCTTGCATTCACCTTTCCGCTCGCCCTCTGGAGCTACCTGCTGCTCGCGGTGGAGGAGGTGCGCGCGCTCTCGATCTGCGGCTCGGTCGCGGCCGCCAGCGCGCTCGCGCTGGCACTGGCGCTCGTCCCGGACTTCGGCGCGATGGGGGGAGCGGTTGCGACCATCGTCGCGGAGGGGATCCTGGCCATCGGGCTGCTTCTCGCGATCCTGCGATTCGATCGGGAATTCATTCCCCGGTTCTCGCGCCTCGCGCGCCTCCTGCTCGCCGTCCTGCCCGCGGCAGCGATCGTCTGGCTGACTCGCGACGCCGGGCTGCTCCTGCCGTTGACAGCCGTTCCGGCGTTCGCTCTCGCAGCGGTGACGCTCCGGGCGGTGCCACCGGAGATCTGGGATCTCGCACGGCTGAGTCGTGCATGAGTGGGCCGCGAGCTGTCAGGACCATCGGCCTCAATCTGCTCTACCTCGTTCCCGGCAAGGTCGGCGGGACAGAGGTCTACGCGCGGCGGCTGGTGCATGCACTTGCGTGTGCCCGTCCCGAGTGGCGGTGGGTGGCGTATTGCGGCGCCGACGCACTCGACGGGCTTCGCGCGGAGGCGTGGCCTTCATCCGTACGGCTGGTGCCTTCGCCGCGCCCGTCGGCGGACAAGGCATCTCGCGCCGCCCTCGAGCTGAGTTGGCTCGCGTGGCGAGCTTCCCGGGATGGCGTTCAGCTGATGCATTCGCTCGGAACGACGTCGCCTCTCGCCACGCGCTGTCCTCGCGTGGTCACGGTGCACGACCTGATTTATCTCCATTACCCGGACACGTTTCCGCAAGCTGCGCGAATCGCCCTCAAGGTGCTCGTCGGCCCCGGAGCG
>DASXQD010000042.1:0-5288 GCA_036493195.1 Gemmatimonadaceae bacterium
CGGCCCGTGCGCAGCATCGTCCGGTTTCGGCATCGCTCATGCTGCCTGCTCCGTTTCGCGATGTGCTGGGCGATCTGAGCGTTGCTCGCGGAATCGTGCTCGTGGAGCCCTCGATCGCGTCCGGAGCGATTCGCCTTGGCCGTGACGCGCCGAGCGTCGACACGTCCAGCGACGTAATGGAGGCGCTCTCGTCGTTTCCCGCGGGGGCCTACGATTCGGGTGTTGATCCGGGTCCCGAGACGTTTCTCGCCTACCTCCGATGTCCGTCGCAATATCTTGCGGTGGCGAGGCGGAAGACTCCGTCGACATCTCTTGATTCAGCGTGTAAGCTGCGGTAGATTCATAGCTTATGTCATTTCAAGACCTCGGCGCGCGGCTGGCGGAGGTGGGCGATCGGGTGGCGGCGGCGGTGGCGCGCGGAGGGCACGGACAGCGGGTGACGCTGATCGCGGTCACGAAAACGCATGGTCCGGAGGCGGTTGAGGCGGCGTGGAATGCCGGCGTGCAGAACGTCGGTGAGAACAAGGTGCAGGAAGCACTCAGGAAGATGGGCTCGGTGGACGTGCCGGTACGGTGGCACCTCATCGGGCACTTGCAACGGAACAAGGTGCGCGAGCTCGAGCACTTCGCGCTGGTGCACTCGATCGATCGCACGTCGCTCGCGGAGGCGGTGAGCGCATTCGGGCTCGCCCGCAAACGCAGCGTCGATGCGCTCGTGCAGGTGAACGTCGCAGGGGAGCAGTCGAAAGGGGGCTTTGCACCGGAGGACATTCCGGCCGAAGCCGAACAGTTCATCACCCGCGCGGGACTCCGCATCACCGGCGTGATGACCATGGCACCGCTCGATGCGGACGAGCGCATCACGCGGCAGGTCTTTCAGGGCGCGCGCGCTGCGCGCGATTTGCTGGTGAGCGCCGGGCATCCCGCATTCGAGCTTTCGATGGGAATGTCCAACGACTACGAGCTCGCCATCGAGGAAGGAGCAACGATGATCCGTCTTGGCACCGTCCTGTTTGGAGAGAGAGGCACATGAGCGACGAATCCTTTCATCTCACTCCGCTCGACATCCGGCGCTACGATTTTGGCGCCAAATCCTTTCGCGGCTACGATGAGAAGAAAGTCGAGGATTTCCGGAATCAAGTGGCGGAGGAGCTCGAGCGGCTCACGCGGCTGAACCAGGACCTCGACTCGAAGGCGCGCGGATTTCACGAGCAGCTGCGCGCGTTTCGCGATCGCGACAAGGCGCTCAATGAAGCGCTCGTATCCGCGCAGCAGCTTCGCTCCGAGATCCGCGAGCAGGCCGAGCGCGAGGCGCAGCTGATCCTGCGCGAGGCGCGCGCGGAGGGAGAGCGCCAGCTCGACGCCATCCGCAACGACACCCGCCAGCTCGAGGCCGACATTGCGGGACTCGAGAAGTCGCGTCGCGCCTTCATCGGACAGCTGCGTCAGATCGCGGAGCGCCAGCTCGCCGAGCTCGCGGCCGCGGAAGGCGCCTCGCGCGGGCTGCCCGCGACTCCACCCTCGGCGCCGAAGGCCAGCGACGATGCCGAAGGGGACAACCGTGCGCACATGAAGACCCCCGCCTGGCTGGAGTCGCTCGTCAAGGAATGACTCCGTATCGGCTCGACGATCCACTTCCGCACGTCGCCGTACCGCCGCAGCTCGCGCACACGCGCGCGCAGGCGGCGCACGCCGCGCAGGTCGTGCGTGATCGCTTCGATCGCGTTCCCGATGTGGCGATCATCCTCGGCACCGGCCTCGGTGCGCTCGGTCGCGCCATCGAGACGCGGGCCAGTATCGACTACGCCGAGATTCCTGGCTTTCCGTTGTCGACCGTCGAGTCGCATGCAGGCCGCCTGCTGTGCGGCACGCTCGGCGGGAAAACCGTCATCGCAATGCAGGGGCGCTTCCATCTGTACGAAGGCTACAGCGCGCAGCAGGTCGCGTTTCCCGTGCGCGTTCTGCGCGAGCTCGGCGCGCGCACGCTCGTCGTGTCGAACGCGTGCGGCACATTGCACCCGCTGTGGAATGCCGGAGAGATCATGCTGATCGCCGACCACATCAACCTCCTCGGCACGAATCCACTGATCGGGCCCAACGACGACGCCCTCGGTCCGCGCTTTCCCGATATGTCCGCTCCGTATGACGAGGAGCTGCGCGCGATCGCTCGCGATGTGGCGCGCGAGCAGAAGATCGTGTTGCGCGAGGGCGTCTACGTCGCGATCACCGGTCCCGCGCTCGAGACGCGGGCGGAGTATCGCATGCTGCGCACCCTCGGCGCCGATGTGGTGGGGATGTCCACGGTGCCCGAAGTGATTGCCGCGGTGCACGGCGGGATGCGCGTGATCGGGCTCTCGATCATGACGGATCAGTGCCTGCCGGACGCGCTCAGGCCCGTGACGCTCGGCGAGATCGTCGAGATGGCGGGGCGCGCCGAGCCGCAGCTCACCGCGCTCGTACGGGGCGTGCTGGAGCGCGTATGACGGCGCCGCCGGCCGCGCGTTACGCGCTGCTCCCGCCCGAGCTCGCAGCCGACACGCTCGAGCAGGAGATGCTCGCGCGCTGGGATGCCGAAGATCTCGTCGCGCAATCGCTCGCGCGCGGTGACGAGGAGTTCGTGTTCTTCGAAGGACCGCCCACCGCGAACGGACGTCCGGGAATCCATCACGTGTTCGCGCGCACGATCAAGGATCTCTTCTGCCGCCATCGCGCGATGAAGGGATTCCACGTCGGCCGCAAGGCGGGATGGGACACGCACGGACTTCCGGTCGAGATCGAGATCGAGAAGCAGCTCGGGATCAGCGGCAAGCGCGAGATCGAAGCGCTCGGTGTGGAGGAGTTCAACCGCCTCTGTCGAGCGAGCGTGTGGAAGTACAAGGGCGAGTGGGAGCAGCTGAGCGCGCGCATTGGCTACTGGCTCGATTACAGCGATCCGTACATCACGTACTCCAACGACTACGTGGAGAGTGTGTGGTGGGCGCTCGCCACGTTGTACGATACGAAGATGCTCGTGCGCGGCCACAAGATTCTGCCATACTGCCCGCGCTGCGAGACAACGCTGTCGAGTCACGAGGTGGCGCAGGGTTATCAGGATGTCGAGGATCCGAGCGTCTATCTCGCGCTCGAGCTCACGACACCCGATGGCACGCCCACCGGTGCACGCATTCTCGTGTGGACGACCACGCCGTGGACGCTCGTGTCGAACGTTGCGCTCGCAGTGCATCCGACCATGAAGTACGTGGAGCTCGCGCGCCGCGGACGCAACGAGGGCACCGTGATTCTCGCGGAGCCGCGCGTGCGCGCGGTCCTCGGCGAGGACTTCGAGGATCGTTGGGACGCAGTGCGCAACTGGACCGGCGCGGAGCTCGCGACGCTTCGTTATCGCCGCCCGCTCGATTGGCTGTCATTTCCCGCGGGCGCGAACCACGAAGTGATCGTCGTCGAAGATTTCGTGAGCGGCGACGACGGCACTGGCGTGGTGCACATGGCGCCGGCGTTCGGCGCGGACGACTACCAGGCAGGGAAGCGGCACAAGCTCGCCTTTCTGCAGCCCGTGAACGGACGCGGTGAGTTTCCCGAGTCGCTGCCGGTGGTGGGCGGCATGCACGTGAAGAAGGCCGATTCCGCCATCACTGCGGTGCTCGAGGATCGTGGCGTGCTGTGGAAAGCCGGGACGCTCGTGCACTCGTATCCGCACTGCTGGCGCTGCGGCACGCCGCTGCTCTACTACGCACGCGAGAGCTGGTTCGTGAGCACCACGTCGTTCAAGCAACGGATGATGGAGCGCAACGATCGCGTCGACTGGCATCCGCCCGAGGTGGGCTCGGGACGATTCGGCGAGTGGCTCGAGAACAACGTCGACTGGGCGCTCTCGCGCGATCGCTACTGGGGCTCGCCGCTGCCGATCTGGGTTTGCGATGCGGACAGCACGCACGCCGTCGCGATCGGGAGCTACGCGCAGCTTGCGGAGCGCACGGGCAAGCCGCTGCCGGAGAACTTCGATCCGCACAAGCCGTACATCGATGCGTACACCTTTGCGTGCGATCACGAAAGCTGCCACGGCACGATGAAGCGCGTGCCTGAAGTGGTCGATACGTGGTTCGACTCCGGATCGATGCCGTTCGCGCAGTGGCACTATCCGTTCGAGAACAAGACAATGGTGGAGAAGCGCTACCCCGCGGACTTCATCGCCGAGGGGGTGGACCAGACGCGCGGATGGTTCTACTCGCTGCTCGCGATCGCGACAGGACTCGGCAAGGCGCTGCCGCGGAATGGCGACAACCAGGCCGCGCCGTATCGCGCCGTGGTCGTCAACGACATGGTGCTCGACGAGAAGGGCGCGAAGATGTCGAAGCACATCGGAAACGTGGTGAGCCCGTGGGAGGTCGTGCCGCGGCACGGCGCCGACGCGGTGCGACTCTTTCTGATCGCGTCGAGCCAGGTGTGGGTGCCGCGGCGCTTCGACGAGAGCATGATCCGGGAGATGGCGGGTCGATTCTTTCTGACGCTCAAGAACGTGTACAGCGGGATCTTCGCGCAGTACGCGAATTTCGGCTGGTCGCCGAGCGAGGCGGATCCGGCGCCCGGGGATCGTCCGGTGGTGGACCGATGGATGCTCTCGCGGCTCGCCACGATCGAGCGCGAGATCGACGAGCGTCTCGAGCAGTACGACGCGACGGCGGCGGCGCGCGCGCTCATGGATTTCGTTGTGGACGACGTCTCGAACTGGTACGTGCGCCTCAACCGCGCGCGCTTTTACGATGTGGACACGGCAGATAGCCGGGCCGCCTTCGCCACGCTCCACGAGACGCTCGTGGTCACGACGAGGCTTCTGGCGCCGTTCGCGCCCTTTGTGAGCGACTGGATCCACCGCGAGCTGACGGGTACGTCGGTGCACCTCGCACCATTTCGCCGGTCGCTGGGTACAGATGAGGAGTCCGATGAGGTGCTCGAGCGAGCGATGAGCCGCGTACGGGTGCTTGCGAAGCTGGGCAGGGCCGCCCGCGAGGAGAAGGAGATCAAGGTGCGCCAGCCGCTTTCCCGTTTGGTATGTGTCGTGCCAGATTTCAAGGCTGGGGAGCTCGGGGATTTGTTGCCGCTGCTGGCGAGCGAGCTCAACGTGAAGACGGTGGAATTCGCGGAGAGCGGCAGTGCGCTGGCAACACTCGTGGGGAAGGCGAACTACCGGTCGCTCGGCAAGCGATTCGGGAAGCGGACGCCCGATGCTGCGAAGATCGTCGAGTCGCTCGCGAACGAGCAGCTGCTCGCCTTCGAGCGCGGCGAGGCGG
>DASXQD010000043.1:0-5520 GCA_036493195.1 Gemmatimonadaceae bacterium
GAAGAGCGGAATGGCCACGAGCACCGCGGTCGCGCTCTTGATCGAGCCGTGCATCGACAGGACAGCGAGCATGAAGCCGATGAACAGGCTTCCCGAATCGCCCAGAAAGATGCGCGCCGGGCTGAAGTTGTAGCGCGAGAAGCCGAGCAGCGCGCCGATCAGGACGAACGACACCGTCGCGACCTCGCGGTTGCCGAGCACCGACGCTGCGGCGAACACGGTGGAGAGCGCAACGATCGCTATCCCCGTGGCGAGTCCGTCCAGACCGTCGATGAGATTGAACGCGTTCGTGACGGCGACGATCCACAATACCGTGAGCGGAATCGAGATCAGGCCGAGGTGGAGCACCGAGGAGCCGATGCCCAGGATCTCGATGCGGAACCCGAGCTTGGCGACGATCAGTGCCGCCACGCACTGCGCGATGATCTTGGTGACCGGGCGAATGCGGCGGATGTCGTCGACGAGTCCCGCGCCGAAAAGCACCGTGCCACCGATGAGCAGCGCGAGTGCGAAGTGGTGCCGCACCGGCGTGATGGTCTCGTGCGCCGGGCTGAAGAGCAGTGTGCAGGCGATGCCGAGCATCGTCGCGATGAAAACGGCGACGCCGCCGAGGCGGGGGACCGGCCGATCGTGGAGATGACGCGTTTCGTCGGGAGCATCGAGGAGATGCCAGCGCTTCGCACCGCTGATCACGAGAGGCGTGATGATGGCTGCGGAGAGCGCGGTGACGAGAAAAGCAAACACCAGCGACAGCGTCAAATAGTCATCCGGCGAGGGAAATTTTCGAGAGTGATGGCTACCGCGCGTTCTGCACTCAACTCACGTGCAGATCGATAGTCAAGGAGCCGAGCTGTTTCTTAGAGAGCCGTAACTATCACTATAGACAAACGAGGGTGCCTATAGGCAACACGCGCGGTTGCGCGGCGTGCGACGAGAAATGGCGAGCGACTACGCGGACTTGATGCGGAACCCTGCCTGGGCAAACATGAGCAGCGCGCGCGTGCGCTCGCGCGCGTGTTTGGCGAAAAGCGGATCCTGAGGGTCGGCCTGCTCGAGCGCTACCACGCCGTGTGCGTCCATGCGCGCGTGCACGTCCCGCACGACCTCCAGTGGAACGCGTGCCGGCTGCGATCCGAAATGCACTATGTACTGCACGCCGCGCGTGCCTGCGATGGGACGAGCCGAGGCATCCGGAGAGATTCCGACGAAAATGTAGCGCGGAAAGAGCGGTTGAAAGCCCGTACGCCCGCGAACGAGCGGGAGAAGGGTGTGAAAATGCTGACGGCGAAGATTGAGCTCGACCCACCGCTCCGCGCGCGACTTCGTGTAGACCAGCTGCCAGGATGCTTCGCCGAACGGCGGCCTGTCGGCGTGTTGCATGTCTCTGATGTCATCCACAACGAAGGGGACGTGTGTTTGCGAGATGAATGACTAGAGGAACTCGACTGGAGTGTCAATCGACGACCGGCAGGAAATGCCTAATGAAATCAGGGAAACTTCAGGGAAACAACAGTGCCGGCTGACGCTCGTTGCCCGACGTGCCAACCACCTTGATCGGGCTATCGTCTCCAGCGCCCGTGTATACGAAGATGTCGCCCGTGCCTGCTGTGACTCCCGACACAACCAGACATTGCGTGTTGGTGCAGGCTGGATCGCCCACGTCCGTTCCGCCGGTGACATAATCGGTGACCGTGCCGCTCGCGGTCTGGATCTCGTGAATGGTCGTGTGATCGTGCCCGTCCACGTAGAACACGCTGGCTCCATCCGCACTCCAGCTGCCGCTGAACGCGCCGTTCGATTCGTGCGTCAGCTGCACGGCGGCGCCTCCCGCTGCGGGCATGATGTACAGCTGCGACACACCCGTGCGCGGCGAATCGAAGAGAATCTGCGTGCCGTCGGGGCTGAATCGAGGCGTGGATTCCGGGGTGAACTCATCGGAGCCGGTCGCCAATTCCGCCGGGCTGGAACCATCGGCAGCCATGGTCCAGAGCCGGGATGTCGACGTGCGCAGGCTGACGAAGACGATGGTCATTCCGTCCGGGCTGAGCGACGGCTCGTTATCCACGGCGGGGTTGTTCGTGAGGCGCTGCAGGTCGCTGCCGTCGTTCTTCGTGCTGTAGATCTCCCCATTCGTCGGGCCATCGCGATAGCTCGTGAACACGATGCGGCCATGCGCGCTCTGTGGATCGATGTCGCCCGCCACCGAGCCCGGAAGCAGCGTCGACGCTCCCTTGCTGTACGTGAAGAGCTGGTCGCTGCCATTCTGGTTCGACACGTAGACGAAATCTGGGATCTGATCGAGCGGGTTGGGCGCGGTGGAATCGGACGAGCAACCCTCCGCTCCCGCGAGCGCCGCGATTCCGAGTGCGCAAAAGAACCTGATCATGTGATTGCTCCGGGTAGGGCTGGCGCGAGCGCGGACTCGAACAGCTCGGCGATGCGCGCGAGCTCCCGAGGGCCATGGCTGAACGAAAACAGGGGCGCGCTGGCCACGATGCGCCGCAGTCCCGCGAAATGCTCCCGGCTGAAGCGATCCCCCAGCAACACCCACGGCGACTGTCGCACGAGCAGCATCAACGCATCGGACTCACCGCATTCGAGCAGCTGTCCCTCGCTCGCCTGCGTGATGAACACCAGAGCACCGAGCGTTCCCCGCGGTGAGCCTGGCACGTGCCACGGCATTCGGCGCCGCGCATCTCCGGGGATGGTCGCGTGCTTCTGATGCTGAAGCTCCGGAAAGAAGCCTGCGAGCGAGGCGCTGACGAGCAGCGGTGAGCGCCAGCCGTGCACGATGGTGCCCGGGTGCCCCGGCTCGAGCACTACGCCGTCGTCGCCGAGCAGGGTCCAGCCCGCGCGCACGAGCGCGAAGGCGAGTGTGGATTTTCCGCTTCCGCTCTCCCCGACGAACACCACCGCGCGCCCGCGCCGATCGACCACGCCGCTGGCGTGCACGAAATACCGATTTCGCTGCCGGAGCCGGAGTATCGCCCC
The DNA here is from genome assembly GCA_036493195.1 of Gemmatimonadaceae bacterium. Classification (GTDB taxonomy): domain Bacteria; phylum Gemmatimonadota; class Gemmatimonadetes; order Gemmatimonadales; family Gemmatimonadaceae; genus FEN-1250. Next base: position 2,992 of record DASXQD010000043.1, read on the forward strand.
GGTGCGCGCGAGCGCGCGACGCGTGGTGGGAATCGCGGTGCCGTATCCCACGCCGCGCACCAGACGACCCTCGACTACGCTGAGCTCCGCGCCGCTGCGGAGGTCGCGCAGAAGCGTGCTATCCTCATGGACACTACTTCCCTCGATCTCGTCCATCCGCCAGCGCGTTTCATGCTCGAGCTGCGACACGGCCAACGTGGGACTCGGCGCTCAACACGGAATCGGATGTCCGAACGCGTCGAAGCACTGTGAGTTTTGCAGGAAGAGCAGCGCCATGGGCACGGGCGACGCGGCCTGCGTCACCGTCGTGAGCGTCGACTGCGCGTGCAGCACGGGCGTGATCCAGGGGCGGCGTGCGTCCCGATTCTCATGTCGTATCACGGGGAGGTCGCTCCGATCGTGTAACTGACTGAAGACCACTTGGACGTGAGCGTTGGACCCGGGGGTGATCCGCGGGTGAACCGATTGCCGAACCAGAAATACTGCGGCTTCGCGACCGCTGCAGGCGCCGCCGCAAGCGACGCATACGGCAGGTTCACGATCTTCACTCCGTTGGCGTACGCGACGACGCTGTCGTGCGCGAACTTCCTGATGCGCCACGTCGTCGTGGTTGTCGTGTTCACCGTTGCAGAGCCGCTCGCGATAAAGGCGTTGGACGAGTTGGTGAAGCCTGCCGCACCGCTGGCGATGCCGAACGCGATCGCCTTGACGCGATCCTGCATGCCGAACGCGACCGTCGGTTGACCCAGCTGCAGCCCAGTGGCGGACAGCGTTGCTTCCATGAACGCGCTGTCGGCGGTGCCGATTGAATCGCTGCGAAAATAGATGAGCGAATCCGTGGTGGTCGGAGGGGCACTCGGTGTGTTCGACACGATCTGCAAGCAGCGCGTGACACCCGCACCGGCGCATCCGGTTGTCACGATCGACGTGTCGGCGACGGTCGATCCGCGCACGCGCCAATCCGGCTCGCTTCTGAGGTCCGCCCGCCCGGTGCCCACACGGTTCGGGAGCGAATCGCCGAAGTAATTAATCGACCAGCGCGTATCGTTCGGCTGAACGAACGCGGCGCTCACCGACACGCCGAATTTGAAGTTCGTCACGCCGGCCGAGGCGCGAAACGAAAACGTTCGGAAATAATCGACGCCGCCCGCGGTGCCGCTGAAGTCCTGGCCGCTGTGAGCGGTCCCGTCGGTGGGCTCGAGAATCGTCTTGAAATAGATGTACGGCTGCGCCGGCGCCGTGAACGCAAAATTGCCGTCGTAGCCGCTGTCCGCCTTTACGACGCAACCCGGACCGGGAGTACAGCCGGTGAGTACGACCGGCGCGATCGACATGAACACGTACACGCCCATGGTGTCCGCTGGCAGCGTCGCCAGCGTGTGCGGGAGGCGCGTGCCGATCGAAAATGGCTCGAGGTTCTCGATTCGGTCGGTGAGGTTCCAGGTCCCCCCCACAGGCGCGCCGCCCACCAGCTGAAAGGAGTGACCGATCAGTCCCGCCGCGCCGTAGATCTTCGCATCGACACCAGCCGGCGCGTCGAGCGAACCGGATGCATACGGATGCGTGGTCACTTCACCCGTTTTCGTGTTCACCTCCACGATCACCGTGCCGAGATTCGTCAGGTGATCGGGCGGAGGCGGAACACGGTGAGGGGCCACGCTGTCCTGGCATCCGGCAACGCCGGCCAAAGCGAGCACGAGCGACGCCAGCACTCGGCGTTTCTGCCGATCGTGGTCATGCATCATCAAAGGCCCTCGTGCTCAGTGGGGGTCTTGCAGAGGCCTACGCGTGAATCTCATTAGGCCACACTCATTAATTCACGCTAATGCAACAAGATACGCGTCGGCGCTCAAAATGAAAGAGCTCGCTACGTTACAGTGTCTGCATCACTTCTTACCGGGCTCTGCAACTAAGCGCTTCATTCGGCCGGCCAACGCGCCCGATGTGGCATAGCCTCTGCCCTGCCACGTGACAGTCGCTTCGCACTCACAGCTCCCCTGAATCCGCTCTCGCCATGCGTCCCGAATCCGGCCAGACCACCTCGATCTGGATGGACACGGCCTCCGTCCCGAGCTTCCCGGCCCTTTCCAGCGGCATCGAGACGGAGGTCTGCATCGTCGGAGCGGGGATCGCCGGACTGACCACGGCCTACCTGCTCTCGAAGCACGGGCGGAAGGTGACGGTCATCGACGATGGGCAGATCGGCAGCGGCGAGACGTCGCGCACGACGGCGCATCTCTCCAACGAGATCGATGACCGCTACGTCGAGATCGCGCGCGTGCACGGCGGTGATGGCGCGCGCATCGCCGCGAGCTCGCACACCGCGGCAATCGATTTCATCGAGTCGTTCGTGCGCGAGAACAAAGTCGACTGCGACTTCACGCGCCTCGATGGTTATCTGTTTCTGGCCGAGGGCGACACGGAGGACGTGCTCGACGACGAGCTCGAGGCGGCGCGCAAGGCGGGAGTATCCGTCGAGAAGATAAATCGCGCACCGTTCGCGACGTTCGAAACGGGGCCATGCCTCCG
>DASXQD010000044.1:0-6327 GCA_036493195.1 Gemmatimonadaceae bacterium
GACCACGGGCGTCCAGGAATATCCGACGTTCATGCAGACGCTCGTGCTCACCAAAGGGGGCACCGAGGGCTCGCAGAACAACGACGAGATCAACGTCAACAGCATCGAAGGGCAGCCGCTCTCGCTCGATGTGTCGATGTCCTTCGAGCTCGATCCGCGCATGGTGCCGTCGCTCTATACCACTTTCCGCACGGACGTCATGACGGTCGAGCATACGTACGTGAAGCAGGCGATCCGGCAGGCCTTGCAGGAGATCGTGGGCAACGAGGCGATCGCGGACATCATCGGTCCCAAGAAGGCGGAGGTGACCAAGCGCGTGCAGGACCTCGTGTCGCAGCGGCTGAGCCAGTACGGGATCATCGTGAAGCAGTTCACGATCAACGAGCTCCGCGCGCCACCGGCCGTGATCGAGGCCATCAACCAGAAAAACGTCATGCAGCAGCAGTCGCTCACGGCCGAGAACGAGCTGCAGAAGAACAAATTCCAGGCGCAGGGCGACTCGATCAAGGGCGCTGGGCGCGCCAAGGCGATTCTGGCGGAGGCGGAGGCGCAGGCGAAGGCGAACATCCTGCTCTCGCAGAGCATCACCCCCAATCTCGTGTCCTACGAGATGGCCAAGCGGTGGGACGGCAAGATGCCGCAGGTGACGGGGTCGTCATCGATGCCCATGATCCAGATGCCAAAGCCGTAGCGCGGAGGAACGGATCGTGCGAGCGGATCACACATGGCTTCGGCGCATCGCTCACGCGACGCCGCTCGACGCGTTCTTGTCGAGCGGTTCGGGCATGAAGATTTTCAGGAAGGGCAGTGGGAGTCGATCGAGGCCTTGCTCGCTGGTCGCGATGCGCTCGTGGTCATGCCCACCGGCAGCGGCAAGTCCATCGTCTATCAGCTTCCCGCGCTGATGCTCCCGGGGCTGACGGTGATCGTCAGCCCGCTGATCGCCCTCATGAAAGACCAGCAGGACAAGCTCGCGTCGCACGGAGTGGACGCGCTCGCGATGCACTCGCATCTCTCCACCGCAGAGTCGCGCGACACACAGCAGCGCATGGAAGATGGATCGGGCGAGATCCTCTATCTCACTCCAGAGCGGTTCAAGGATCGCGATTTCTTCGAGCGGCTGCTCACGCGCAAGGTCAGTCTCTTCGTAGTCGACGAGGCGCACTGCGTGAGCCAGTGGGGGCACGACTTCCGCCCCGACTATCTCGTGCTCGGCTCAATCGCCAAACGGCTCGGCCGTCCCCCGATTCTCGCGCTCACCGCCACCGCGACGGATATCGTTCGCAAGGACATCGCACGCCAACTCGGGATGGTCGATCCGCACATCACGATCACCGGCTTCGCGCGTCCAAATCTTCGCTTCGAGGTTCGCCGCACGGTGAACCAGCAGGTGAAGGACATCGAGCTCGAGCGCATTCTCGACAATACGCCCGGGAGCAGCATCATCTACGTCGCGACGATCAAGGAGGCGGAGCGGCTGTACGAAAAGTTCAAGGACAACTATCCGATCGGACTCTATCACGGGAAGATGCCTGCGGCGGATCGCAAGGCGATGCAGGACGCGTTCATGGCGGACGAGATCATCGCGATGATCGCGACCAACGCCTTCGGACTCGGCATCGACAAGCACGATCTCCGCTTCATCGTGCACTACAACTTCCCCGGATCGATCGAGGCGTACTATCAGGAGGCGGGTCGCGCCGGCCGCGACGGCGAGTCCGCGACGTGCACGCTGCTCTATCGCGTGGAGGATCGCCGCATCCAGTCGTATTTCCTGGGCGGCAAGTATCCCGAGGTGCAGGAGGCCGCGCGCGTTGCGCTCGTGCTGGAGCAGTATCCGATGCTCACGCCGGTCACGCTCACCGAGCTTGCGAATCGCGCCGACGTGCCGTCGCGCAAGGCGCGCATCTCGCTCATCCTGCTCAAGCGGCACGGACTCGTCCGCGAGCATCGCGGCGGCAGCTGGGAGCGCCTCGCGGATCATCTCACGGCCGTGGACCTGAGCGCCGACCTGCATTCGTACGAGGAGCGCCGCGAGCGCGACCGTCGCGCGCTCGAGACGATGATCGAGTACGCGCAGACGGCCCGCTGTCGCACGCGCTACATCCTCGAATATTTCGGCGAAGCGGTGAACCCGGACTGGCGCTGCCATCACTGCGATGCCTGCGACGCGATCGATGCGTGGTCGGGACTCGCGGCCACGGGCGAGCAGGAGCGACTCGCTACTCGCTCGGCGTAACCGGCGGTGGCGCAGGCGGTGTGCGCGGCGCTATCGCGCAGTGCTCCCCGCATCCAAAGCGATAGCGATTGCGCGCGAAGAGCCGGTAGCCGCGATCGGCGAGCGCGCCGAAAGTGGGCAGCCCCCAGAGCCAACCCAGGAGCCAGCCAAACGGGAGGATGCGCAGCAGCTGGCGAGCGGCGGCGGCCCCGCTCCACGTGCGCCCGTCGGCGGCGATCACGTACATCTCCTGGTCGAATGCCTCGCGCGGGATCCACGGAAAGCGCGTCGACACAGTATCGTTCTGTGACGCGATCGCCTGAATCACGTGGCGCGTATCCCAGTGCTGCACGCGGCGGACGAGACGGCTGCACACGTTGCAGGTACCATCGTACACGAGCGTCCACGGGCGCCCACCTGATTCCGGACCTGCGCGATTCGCATCTGCCGTTCGCTTCGTGACAGCCATCTCGCTCCTCTCTTTCTTCAAGTTACCGTGCAAGAGCTCTACACGAATACCCTGACCGCCTGGATCACCGCCCTCATCATTTTCGTGGCGGTCGCTTCGCTCTTCTTCCTGCTCAAGTCGATCGTGAGGCGACGCGCGCAGCGTCGCGCGGTACCGCCGTCGCACGTGCAGGAGCTGCTCACTGATCTCGTCCGGCGAACGCGCTCGTATTTCATTCTCGTCGTGGGGCTCTGGGCAGGCTCGCTATGGCTGACGCTCACCCCGCATCACGAGCACATCTGGCAGCTCGTCGTGATCGTCACGGTGCTGCTCCAGGCCGGAACGTGGGCCGCTGGACTGGTGCTCTTCTGGGTGGAGCGCATCGCCGAGCGGCGCGGCGCGGACGCCTCGACGCGGATGACGATCAACGTCGTGGGGATTGCCGCTCGTGTGGTGCTCTGGGCGATCGTGCTGCTGCTGATCCTGGACAATCTCGGGATCAACGTGACGGCGCTCGTGACGGGGCTCGGCATCGGCGGCATCGCGATCGCGCTCGCCGTGCAGAACATCCTCGGCGATCTCTTCGCGGCGTTGTCGATCGTGCTCGACAAGCCGTTCGTCGTGGGCGACGCCATCAACGTTGGCGACGCGGCGGGGAGCGTCGAGCACATCGGGCTCAAGTCCACCCGGCTGCGGAGCGATTCCGGCGAGATGATCATCATCTCGAACGGCGATCTGCTCAAGAGCCGCATCCGTAACTACCGCGGCCAGGAGAAGCGACTCGTCATTCTGAGGCTCGGGATCGCCTATGGCACGCCGGCGGAGAAGCTGGCGCGCGTGCCCGAGATCATTCGCGAGGCGGCTGAAAAGGAGAAGAGCGTGAAGTTCGATCGTTCCAACTTCACCAGCTTCGGAATGTTCGCGCTGGGCACCGAGTCGGTGTACTCCGTCTACAAGTTGGGTTATGCTGAGTACATGAATACACAACAGCGAATCAATCTGGAGATCTACAGGACGCTCACCGATGAAGGAATCGAGATCGCGCATCAGCCGCCAACCGTGACTGCGGCACCGGGCGACCAGGCGAAATGATGGAGGCGATCAGGTGAAACCGCGCACTCTCGCACTCGCCATCGCTGCCGTGCTCGCCGCAGCGGCGCCTCGCGCGCGCGCGCAGGAGCAGGAGCACGCGCACCTGGGCGTGGACCGGCTCGGCAGCTTCCTCAGCTGGGCATGGACCGATCACGGCAGGCACGGACAGGAGCTTGGAGCCGATCTCGACATTGGATCGATCATTTCGCCGAGACTGCGTCTGGCGGTCGGGCTCAACTACTTCCACGCGGACATCGACCGCCGCAATCATCTCGAGCAACCCGTGGACGGGACGTTCCACGACTTCAGTGTGCATGCGGAAGCGAGCTACGAGATCGTGCGAATCGGGCGGCTCGGTCCCTATCTGGGCGCCGGAGTTGGGGTCCACTGGCGCGGGAGCAGCATCGACAACGACATCGACAACACCGCGCGACTCTACAAGGGAGCGGTGGTGGGCGGAGATTTCTTTGGCGGAACGACGTTTGCGCTCACACAATCACGACGATATTCGCTGTATGCCGAAGCACGACGGGTAGAAGCACAGAACGTCGAGCGCTCACTCGCAAGACTCGGCATCATCATCAGATTTCGGTAGCCATGCCGGCGTCCATGAACGAGCAGGACATTTCCTTTTTTTCAGGCGACGCCGCGCTGAACGGTGTGCTCTCGATTCCGCCGAACGCAAAGGCGATCGTCGTGTTCGCTCACGGCAGCGGAAGTAGCCATCGAAGCTCGCGCAATGCCGGCACCGCGCGAATGCTGTACGACGCGGGGTTCGCATCGTTGCGCGCGGATCTGCTGTCGACGGACGAGGCGGCTCTCAACGAGCGTACGGGTCAGTATCGCTTCGATGTGAAGCTCCTCTCCGAGCGCGTGCTCGCGGCAACGACGTTCGTCGGTACGGTGCGCGAGGTGCAGCTTCTCCCGATCGCCTACTACGGGGCGAGCACGGGTGCGGCGGCCGCACTCACGGCCGCGGCCAAACGGCGCGATGTGTATGCGGTCGTGTCGCGGGGCGGGCGCCCCGATCTCGCGGATTGTCTGGAGGATGTACGTGCGGCGACGCTCCTGATCGTCGGCGGAGCGGATGTGCCAATCATTCCGCTCAACGAGGAGGCGCTGACACTTCTCGCGGGTGAAAAGGAGATCGTCATCGTGCCCGCGGCCACGCATCTGTTCGAGGAGCCGGGTGCGCTGGAGGCAGTCGGTCGCTTGACGGTCGAATGGTTGACGCGTCATCTCCCAAGCACGCCTGGATAGAGGCATGCTCTTCCGCGATCGTGCGGAGGCGGGACGATTTCTCTCCCGCGAGCTGCTCGATGCGGTTCCGGAGCTACGGACCGAGCCGGTGACCGTGCTCGCGATCCCGCGAGGCGGAGTGCCGGTGGCGGCGCCGATCGCGCTTCAGTTACGCGCGCCGCTGGATGTGTTCATCGCCCGGAAGCTCGGTGCGCCGGGCCGGGAGGAGCTCGCGATAGGCGCGGTTGCGGCGGACGGCACGCGCGTGATCGATCACGAGCTCGTGCGCGTGCTGCACGTGAGCGAGCAATACATCGAAAAGATCACCGCGCGCGAGATCTCGGAGGCGCAGCGTCGACTCGCGCTCTTTCGCGGCACCCGGCCGTCGCCCACGATACGCGACCGCGACGTGATCCTCGTGGATGACGGTCTCGCGACGGGCGCCACTGCTCGCGCAGCGCTCGCGGTGCTGCGAGCGGAGAAGCCGCTGCGACTCATCTTCGCGGCGCCGGTCGCGAGTGCCGAGGGGGCGGCAGCAGTCGCGGAGCTTGGAGTGACCACGGTGTTCTCCGCAATCCCGAAACACTTTCAGGGCGTCGGAGAGTGGTACGAACAGTTCGACCAGACGAGTGACGAGGAAGTTCTTGCGCTCCTTTCTGCGGTGAACGAGCGATGATTCTTTGGAGACGACTGGATCTGCCGGGGCACGAGGCTGCGGAGATCACGCAGCATCGCAACAGATGGAACCTCGCGGGAACGGCGCTCTTCGCGTATCGGCGGCAGCCGTGCCGGCTGGACTACGAGATCGAGTGCGACATGTTCTGGGGCACGCGCGACGTCACCGTACGCGGACAAATCGGTGAGGCACCGGTGACGCTCGTGCTCTCGCGCGACTCGGACGGCGCGTGGTGCGCGAACGGCTTGGCGCAGCCGGCGGTGCAAGGCTGCATGGACATCGACCTGGGCTTCAGCCCGTCCACCAATCTGCTTCCGATCCGGAGACTCAAATTGGCGATCGGCGCGCGTGCGGACGTTCGCGCGGCATGGGTGCGTTTTCCGGAGCTCACGCTCGAGGTTCTGGAGCAAACGTACACGCGGCTGGCCGAGCGCACATACAAGTACGAGAGCGCGGGGGGAGAGTTCACGCGCGAGCTGACCGTGAACGATCACGGCTTGGTGGTCGACTATCCGGGGCTGTGGCGAGACGAGTCGATGGGAGTGAGCGAGTAGTCTTTGACTTGTCGCCTTCTCCGTTGGTGTCCGTCTGTGTCGTTCTTCACAGTTGCCGTTGCCAGTCCCCAGCGACTGTTGCCCTTTAGGCGCGATGCGG
>DASXQD010000045.1:0-4331 GCA_036493195.1 Gemmatimonadaceae bacterium
AACTCGGGCCGGTAGCGATCGATGTTGTTGAGCACCTTGATGAAGGTGTCCTGCGCCAGGTCTTCGGCCATCTCCCGGTCGCGCACCATCCGGAAGATCAGCGAGAAGACGGGCCGCTCGTATCGCCGCACCAGCTCTCGAAATGCCGGCTCGCGCCCTTCCTTCGCGAGCGCGGCAACGTCGGCATCCGGAAGATTGCGGAGATCGAGAGCGAGGGCCATTCAGTGGGTGAAAGAGACAGCGCGCAACATCTCGCTCCTCGCGTGTAAGCTAAGGCGCGCTCTCGGGGTGAGCCAGCACGAAGCGCAGCACGACGCTTGCGCGCGTCATCCGCCCCCGGCACTTTTCGCTGAATGTCCACCGTAACCGAGGAGGAAGAGGCACTCTCCGCGGCCGCTGGCGGACGCGCGAAACGTGCGTACGTGCGGCGCATCTTCTCCGAGATTGCGCCTCGTTACGACTTTCTCAATCACGTGCTCAGCGCAAACGTCGACCGCGGCTGGCGCAAGCGGGCGATCGCCGCGCTCGAGTGGCGGCGCAATCCGCGCGGCACGTACGTCGACCTCTGCGCCGGAACACTCGACATCGGCGCTGCGATCGCGCGGGATCCCGCATTCGCGGGGCAGGTCATCGGCGCCGATTTCGCCGAACCGATGTTGCGCGCCGGTGCCGCGAAGACGCGCGCGCTTCCCGTGCGCCCCGTAGTCGCCGATGCGCTGCGTCTTCCGCTCGCGGACGCGAGCTGCGCCGGCATCATCGTGGCGTTCGGAGCGCGCAATTTCGACGACCTCGACGCCGGCCTTCGCGAAATGCTTCGCGTGACGGCGCCCGGCGGCCGCGTCGTGGTGCTCGACTGCTCCACGCCGCGCGCGGCAGCCGTGCGCATTCCCTATCACTTCTACTTTCACCACGTGCTCCCCGTGATCGGACGACTCGTGAGCGGGCACCGCACCGCGTATCAGTACCTGCCTGGCTCCGTGGACAGCTTTCCGGATGGCGCTGCGCTCGCGAGGCGCATGCGCGACGCCGGCATTGCCAACGTGCAGTGGGAGCCGCTCACCTTCGGCATTTCCGCGCTCCACTACGGCGAGCGCGCGGCATGAGCATCGATACGATCCCGGAGTTCCTCACGCAGATCGACGCGATCGGAGAGCTCGTTCGCATCACGCACCCGGTGCGCGCGGAGCTCGAGATCTGCGAGATCGCCGACCGCGCGATGAAGAGCGCGAATGGCGGCCCCGCGCTGCTCTTCGAGCACGTGATTCTGCGCGACGGCTCGCGCTCCGCGTATCCCGTCGCGATCAATCTCTTCGGCTCCATGAAGCGCATGGCGCTCTCGCTCGGCGTCAACGCGCTCGATGACATAGGCGCGCGCATCACGGAGCTGGTGCAGATGAAAGTTCCCGACGGTCTGATGGGAAAGCTCTCGATGCTTCCCAGGCTGCTCGAGATCGGAAAGTTTCCGCCGCGGGTGAAGAGTGGGCCCGCGCCGAGTCAGGCCGTGGTCTGGAAGGGCATCGATATCGATCTCTCGAAGCTGCCGATCATCACGTGCTGGCCCGGGGACGGTGGTCCGTACATCACGCTCCCCATGGTGGTCTCGAGAGATCCGTCGCGCGGCATCCGCAACGTGGGGATGTATCGCGTGCAGCAGATGGGGCGCGACACGCTCGCGATGCACTGGCAGCGGCACAAGGTGGGCGCGGCCCACTGGCGCGAAATGGCCGAGCGCGGCGAGAAGATGCCGGTCTGCATCGCGATCGGCGCTGACCCGGCGAGTGTGTACTCCGCATCCGCGCCGCTCCCTCCCACGATCGACGAATTCCTGTTCGCAGGATTTCTTCGCAAGGAGCCGGTGAAGCTGGTGAAGGCGCTGACGTGCGATCTCGAGGTGCCCGCGGACGCCGAGTTCGTGATCGAGGGATTCATCGACCCATCGGAGTCGCTCGTGAAGGAGGGGCCGTTCGGCGATCACACGGGCTTCTACTCCCTCGCGGATCTGTATCCGCTCGTGCAGGTCACGGCGATCACGATGCGCGAGCATCCGGTGTACGCAACGACGATCGTCGGGCGGCCGCCGATGGAGGACTTCTATCTCGGACACGCGACTGAGCGAATCTTTCTTCCGCTGCTCAAGCTCACGGTTCCGGAGATCGTCGATTATCACATGCCGGCCGAGGGGATCTTTCACAATCTCGTGTTTGTGTCGATCGACAAGCAGTATCCGGGGCAGGCGTACAAGGTGATGAACGCGATGTGGGGGCAGGGGTTGATGTCGCTCGCGAAGGTGCTGGTGATCGTCGACAAGTGGGTGAATGTCCGCGATACGCGCGAAGCGTGGTGGGTGGCGCTCAACAACATCGATCCGGAGCGCGACACGCGCTTCACGATGGGGCCGATGGACGTGCTGGATCATTCGAGCCGCGCGTTCACGTACGGATCGAAGATGGGGATCGACGCAACCAAGAAGTGGCCGGAAGAGGGCTTCGCGCGCGAGTGGCCGACGGTGATCGAGATGGATGCGGCGACGAAAGCGCGGGTGGATGCGATGTGGCCGCAGCTCGGACTGTCCAAGTGAGCGAGCCTGTCGCGGAGCGGGCGCGCGAGGGGCAGACTTTTGGGGGAACGTCGCGGTTGGTACGCTACGCGAATTTCGTCAAGCTGCCGCACACGCTCTTCGCATTACCCTTTGCGCTGGTTGGAGTTACGATTGCCAGTTATGTCAAGAGAGTAACGCTGCTCGATGTCGTCTGGGTCGCCATCGCCTTCACGGCCGCCCGCTTCGCAGCCATGGGCTTCAATCGCATCGCCGATCGCGACATCGACGCACTGAACCCGCGCACCGCCGGGCGCGAGCTGCCGAGCGGCGCGATGAGCGTGCGCGAGGCGTCGCTCGCGGTACTCTCAGCATCTGCGATCTTCGTCGCTGCCGCGCGGATGCTCAACCCGCTCTGCTTCGCGCTCTCACCGATCGCGCTCGGCTGGGTGCTTTTCTACAGCTACACGAAACGATTCACGCGCTTCGCGCATCTCGCGCTCGGCATCGGCATGTCGATCGCGCCGGTGGGCGGCTATCTCGCAGTCACCGGCGCATGGAGCAGGCCGTGGTGGGTGCTCGTGGCTCTGGCCGCGGCAGTGATGAGCTGGGGAGGCGGCTTCGACATTTTCTACGCGCTCCAGGACATCGAGTTCGATCGCGCGCAGGGGCTGCACTCGCTTCCCGCTCGGCACGGCACCGCACCGGCGATCGCGATCGCGCGCGTGCTGCACTTCGCCACGGTCGCGATGCTCGTGCTCGCGGGCATCGGGATCGGTGCGGGCGCGTTTTACTGGGCGGGCGTGTGTGTGGTCGCGCTGCTGCTCATCTACGAGCACTCGCTCGTGCGCCCGGCGGATCTGTCGCGACTCGACGCCGCGTTCTTCACGATGAACGGCGTGCTGAGCGTCACCTTCTTCGCCTTCGTGCTCGTGGGTCGGGTGCTCGCGCGATGACGGAGCGCGCGCCGGTCGTCGTCGCGATCACGGGAGCATCGGGTGCCCCATACGCCGTGCGCCTGCTCGAGGCGCTCGTGCGCGCCGAGGAGCGCGTGTGGCTCATGATCTCGTCGCATGGCTGGCGCCTGCTGCAGATGGAATCGGGCATCGGCTCTCTCGGGGAGCTGCGCGAGCGCACGCACGCCAAAGGATGGGACGACTACGTAACCCCATACGATGCGGAGGATCGCGGTGCAGCTCCGGCGTCAGGCTCGGCGCGCACGCGGGGAATGGTGATCTGTCCGTGCTCCATGGGCACGCTCGCCGCACTCGCCGCCGGCACGTCGCGGTCGCTCGTCGAGCGCGCAGGCGACGTGACGCTCAAGGAGCGGCGACCGCTGATTCTCGTCGCGCGCGAGACGCCGCTATCCGTGATTCACCTCGAGAACATGCTGCGGCTCACGCGCGCGGGTGCGGTGGTGCTCCCCGCGGCCCCGGGATTCTACAATCATCCGCGCGGCATTCCCGATCTCGTCGATTTCGTGGTCGCGCGCGTGCTCGATCATCTGGGAGTCGAGCACGCGCTCGGAAAGCGCTGGGGCACGGAGCCCGATGGCGAAGGCTGACGATGTTCACGTCGTCGGCCTGATCTCGGACACCCACGGACTGCTACGTGCCGGCGTGCACGAGGCGTTCGCCGGTGTCGACTTGATCTTCCACGCAGGCGATGTCGGCGGCGACGACATTCTCAATGAGCTTTCTCTAATCGCGCCCGTGGAAGCGGTCTATGGCAACATGGACGTTCCGGACAATCCGCGGCTGCACGAGCAGATCGTGCGCCGGATTGGCGGTGTGAC
>DASXQD010000046.1:0-3490 GCA_036493195.1 Gemmatimonadaceae bacterium
CGATGGCGGCGATGATCGTTCTCCGCGAACACCGTGTCCTCGGTGTACTTGCCCTCGAGCATCCCCGATGCGTGCGTCACGCGGACGTTGAACACGCAGTCCGGCGCATGCGCGCGCGCGGCCTCGAGCATCGCGGTGCCGGGATGCTGCTCGATGATGTTCCAGATCATCTGGATCGTGTTGATGTCCGACTCACGCTCGACCAGCTCGACGGCCTCGTAGAGCCAACCGATCGCCGGACCGAATGCGGCGCCCCACGCGCGAATCTTTCCTTCGCGCACGAGCTCGCGCATCGTCTCCCAGATCTCCGGCGTGCGCACGTGCTGCATCTTGACGTTGTGAAGCTGAAGGACGTCGATGTAGTCGGTGTCGAGACGCTCGAGACACTTGTCCACGGCAAAGCGCATGAACTTGGGCTCGAGGCGCTGCGGCAGCTCGCTCTGGCCGCGTCGCGCTTTGGCGGCTTCCTCGTCGTAAATGTCGTAGCCGATTTTGGTGCCGTACACGACCTCGTCACGGCGTCCCTTGAACGCCTGCGCGAGCTGGAGCTCGCTGCGGCCGTTGCCGTACGCATCGGCAGCATCGAAAAACGTGACGCCGTGATCGTCGAGGGAGCGGCGCATCATGTCGATCGCCTGCTCATCGGTGACATCGCCCCACCATCCGGTGGAGAGCGTCCAGAGCCCGAGCCCAACCTCGCTCACGCGAACGCCGGTGCCGGGAAATGCACGATATTTCATGACAGAAGTCGGGCCGCCTCGGTCGCGAAGTAGGTGAGAATGAAGTCCGCGCCGGCGCGTCGAATGCCCATCAACGACTCGAGCATTGCGCGCTCGCGATCAATCCAGCCACGTTCGGCTGCTGCTAGAAGCATAGCGTACTCGCCACTCACCTGATAGGCAGCAACGGGGTATCCGGTCTCCTGTTTCACGCGTGCAACGATGTCGAGATACGGACCCGCGGGCTTCACCATCACTGCGTCCGCGCCCTCCTCGATGTCGAGCCACACTTCGCGAAGAGCCTCGTTCGAGTTCGCGGAATCCATCTGATAGCCGCGCCGATCACCGCTCTGCGGAGTCGATTCGGCGGCCTCGCGAAACGGGCCGTAGAACGCGGAGGCGTACTTGGCTGCGTACGCCAGAATCGCCGTGCTCGACAGACCCTGCCCATCGAGTGCGCGTCGGATCGTGCCGACGCGGCCATCCATCATGTCGCTGGGCGCAACGATGTCGGCGCCGGCCGCCGCATACGCGAGTGACGCGCGCGCGAGCAGCTCGAGCGACGCGTCGTTGTCGACCTCACCATCGCGCAGAATGCCGCAGTGGCCGTGGTCGGTGTACTCGCACATGCACACGTCGGTCATCACGACGAGCTGCGGAAACTGTTTCTTGATCGCGCGCACCGCGTTCGGCACGGGACCCTTGTCATCCCACGCCGACGAGCCGGTTGCATCCTTGCTGTCGGGAAGGCCGAAGAGAATGACGCCGCCCACTGCTTCCTCGCTGGCCTCGTCGAGCTCGCGCAGCATCTCATCCACGGAGAGCTGGAACACGCCGGGCATCGAGCCCACCGGATTCCGGATCTTCGAGCCCGGGCGCACGAACAGCGGAAGCACGAGCTGTGATGGTGCGAGCCGTGTTTCCTGGATGAGGCGACGCAGCGACTCGGTGCGACGGAGCCTGCGCGGACGGTATTCGGGAAAGGACGGCATCTCGCTAATGGTTGACTGAGTCAAGTAATATGCGCACGGCCTATTCGGGCTGCGGCGACGGAATCTTCGCGCTGCTCTCGCGCATCGACGCGAGGATTTCCGTTGCGCCCTCGCTTCGCATCGTGGCGGCGAGCGCTTCTCCCGCAGCGCTCGCGGACTGCCCGCCGATCACGAGCGATCCGCGAATCATGCGCTTGCCGTGCAGATCGCTCACGAGCGCGTGGAGCACCGCATCGGGTCCTTCTCCGATCAGCAACGCGCCGATCGGCACCTGGCATCCACCATCCAGCGCCGCGAGCAGCGCGCGCTCGGCGTTCGCCGCGAACGCGCTCGGCGCATGATGGACCGGCGCGAGCAGCTCGGCCATGCGCGCGTCGTCCGCGCGCGTCTGGACCGCGATCACGCCCTGCCCTGCGGCCGGCAGCCAGTCGGGCGCATCCAGCCACGCGTCTATGCGCTGCTCGGCCTCGAGCCGCTTGAGCCCCGCACCCGCAAGGATCGCGGCGTGCACCTGTCCCTCGTCCACTTTGCGCAGCCGTGTGGGCACGTTGCCGCGCAGCTCCACGATCTCGAGATCCGCGCGGCGGTGGAGCAGCTGCGCGCGTCGTCTCAAGCTCGAGGTGCCCACGCGACTGCCGCGCGGCAGCTCGTCCAGCGACTCGGCGCCCACGCGGTCGTTCACCACGAGGACATCGCGTGGATCCTCGCGCTGCAGCATCGCCACGAGCGCGAGCCCGCTCGGCGTGTCGGTGGGGAGATCCTTGAGCGAGTGCACGCAGCAGTCCACCTTGCCGGCGGCGAGCGCGTCCTCGAGCTCCTTCGTGAACAGACCCTTCGCGCCGATCGCGCTGAGCGCCTCATCGAGCTTCTTGTCGCCCACCGTCTTGAACGTGACGAGCTCCGATTGCGTGCCGCCGGCCTCGAGCGAGGCCTGCACCATGCGCGCCTGCCGAAGCGCGAGCTCGGAGGCGCGCGTCGCGATCCGGACGGGGGCTGTCATAGCCGAAAGCTGAGGCCCACGCGAGGCTATCGCTAGCGAGCGAGGTGCGCCGTGATCGCCTGCACGAGCGATGCGAGGGTGGACTCCGCCGCCTCGATCGCGATGGAAACGCCGAGAGCGCGCGCGGCTTCGGTCGTGACGGGCCCGATCGACGCGCCGCGCACGGTGCGCGCGCTTTCTGAGCCCAGCGCGTCTACGAAGTGGCGAACGGTGGATGCGGAAGTGAAGGTGACCAGATCGACGGCGCTCGCGTCGAGCGCGGCGCGCAGTGCGTCGAGCCCGGAGAGATCGGGAACCGAGCGATAGATCTCGATCTCGCTCACGCGGGCACCCATCTCGCGCATCGCGGCGGGAAGCAGCTCGCGCGCGCCGCTCGCGCGCGGGAATAATACGTGCGTACCGCGAAGATCGTCGCGCTCGCGCAGCTTCTCGACCACTCCCTCCGCGACGTAGCGATCCGGAATGACGTCCACGGCGAGCCCGTGCGCGAGCAGCGCATCGGCGGTGGCCGGGCCCACGGCGCAGAGCTTCGTTCGTGCGAGCGCGCGCGCATCCAGACCGAGGTCGCGGAGTGCGGCCCAGAGCAGCTCGACGGCATTGCGGCTGGTGACGACGAGCCAGTCGTACGTCGCGATCTCCGCGAGGGCCGCACGCAGCGGCGCCTGGTCGAGCGGCTCGATGCGTATTGCCGGCGCTTCGATCACGCTCGCACCCGCAATCTCGAGCAGCGCACGAAGCTGCGAGACCTGCTCGCGCGCGCGTGTGACGACGATCGTGCG
>DASXQD010000047.1:0-1745 GCA_036493195.1 Gemmatimonadaceae bacterium
AAAGAGCGGAAGCGCTGCGACCTCACCGAGCAGGCCGACGAAGAACGAGCGCCAGAAATCGGTGCGAATGGTGGAGGCGATCGTCTCGAGGTGCGTCCGCGCGCCGATCGCGACCGCGAGCGCCATTGCGACGAGAATCAGAAAGCACGCGATTGCCAGGGCGAGCGCACGCCTCGTCGCCTGCGCGGGGGTGAGGCGCGCGCCCGCAATCGGGCCGACGCTGAATGCGCTGATCGTGCGCGTTTCGCCGTCCACCGTGCCGCCAGCCATGCGCACCTGTCCGCCGACGGAGAGCGCATCGCCTCGAACGTGTCCGCCCGGAAGCACCACGACATCGCTGCCGATCGCCACCGCATTGCCGTCGATCGTTCCGCGAATCTCGAGGGGACCGTGCCACGTTGCGGCATCGCCCGTGAGATGCTGCGCGCTCTCAACCGTTCGCGCCCCCGATGACACGGCGCCACGATCCAGCGACAAGCCATTCGCATCGCGATGCAGGGAGTCGAGCACGGCAGCGACAGGATCCTTCGCGAAGGCACTATCCGGGGGTGCCTGTGCGGAGATCTCGTGTGTCGCGATCGTGCCCAGCCCCAGCCACACCCAAAGTCCGAGCGCGAGCCGCAGCGCGCGGCGCACGTTAGCGGCCGCGCGCACGGACGGCCGCCACTCGAATCATCGCTGCGGCAGCCGCACCGGTGACGACCAGTAGGAGCGCCGCGGTCGCCAATCCCAGCGGACCGCCCGCGAGCAGTGGTCGCGCCGCATCTCCGAAGAGCGCGGACACACCGCTCGTGAGCGCGCCGAATGCCGCGGCGCGCATGCGATCGAGCACGAGATCGGCGGTGAACATCACCGCGTCGATGCGCGAGAACGCCCACACCGAAACGATCGTGAGCGCGACGGCTATCGAGGCGAACATTCCCGCGGCGGCCACTCGCAGCGCGCGCGACTGCGGAACGAGTCCGCGCACGGTATCGAGCAGGGCGACGTGCCACGGCACGAACAGCTGTACGCGCGCCATCACGCGGCTCGCGAACAATGGCGAGGGCGCAATGTGCGGCAGATGCTCGAGCTGCCGGACGAGCGCTCGCGCGCTCTCCAGCTCACTGCTGCACGCGGCACAGCTCCGGACGTGCGCCTTCAAGGGCGGCGTCCCGAATCCGACCTCGCCGTCCAGCAGCAGGTCGATCTCTTCAGGCAGTAGGTGTCGTTCCACTAGTTCTCCTCCACTGGGCTATACGGCACGTGGGCGGGGCGGGTTTCAGAGCTGGCTCGGCAGGGCACAGGCAGCATACGGGTCATTCGCGCAGGTCCTCCAGCGCCTCGCGGAGCTCGTGCCGGGCGCGGTGGATGTAGGTTTTTACGGTGCCGAGGGGCAGATCGAGGGTGGCCGCAATCTCCTCGTAGGAGCGGCCCTCGACGTGCCTCAGCAGGATGCACGACCGGTATTCGGGGCGGAGCTTCCCAATGGCACGTTCGATCGCGCTTCCGAGCTCGCGCGACTCGATGGCTTCGAGCGCGGACTCACCCTTGGACTCCACATCGAGCGAGGTAGCCTGCGCCTCGGCCGCCGTCTGCGCGTGCGGCGAGCCGTCGAGACTCACCGTGGCGAGCTGGCGCTTGCGGAGATGGTCGATCGTGACGTTGTTCGCGATCTTGAAGAGCCAGCTCGAGAGCTTGAACTCGGGCCGGTAGCGATCGATGTTGTTGAGCACCTTGATGAAGGTGTCCTGCGCCAGGTCTTC
>DASXQD010000048.1:0-5731 GCA_036493195.1 Gemmatimonadaceae bacterium
CGCGTCGCACGTCGGCGCGTGCGCTCGCCACGGTCTCCACTCCGGAGTGCGCCGGCGCAATCAACGACGTCGCGTGAATGGCGTCGTCGCAGAACGGGAACGGTACGAGGGAGCCGCCGCACCACACCGGCTGCGCGGGAGGAAGCGCGCAGATCTGTCGATATCGCGCTACCGCGAGATCCGGCGCAGCGATCAGCCAACGCGCGATGATCAAACTCACCCAACGACCCGTCATGAGCGTTGCCATGTCGCCGCGCGACGCCGCCCGGAGGAGCGTCTCATCGACGAGCACCGCGCGCGGCGCGGAGCCGGGCGGCAGGGCGCCACCCACCCGCGCAATGACGCGGCCGCTCTCGTGGGCCACGGCCGCGCGCGCGGTCGGGAGCATACTGATCTCGAGGAGTGCGCGCTTGCTCACCGATCCACGAAACTTTCCCTCGCGGGCGAGCGCGATCACCAGCCGCCGATCATCCTCCGGCGCGCTCACACTCTCGATGATCCATCCCGCAAGCGGACCTCGCTCGTCCACCTCCAGGCGCTCGCGCACCATCACGTTGGGCATCGAGAGGTCGATCTCCACCGCACGTCCCTGGTCGGCCGAGATCACGACGTGCTTCGCATCGCGATCGAAGTGCCCGGTGCGGATGGTGCCTCCACGCCATCTCGCGTCGAGCTCACGAGCGAGATGGTAGACAGTCAGGCTGTCCATGGCGCCACAGTGTTTGACACGCGCGGAGGATGCCCGTAAATTCTTTGCCTGTCAACACATGCACCCTCTCGCCTACATCGCCCTCGGTTCCAACCTCGGCGACCGGGATCAGTTTCTTGCGCGGGCGCGCTCGGCGCTCGCGGCACTTCCGCGCAGCCGCGTCGTGTCGGAATCTTCGGTCGAAGAGACGGCACCGGTGAGTGAGGTTCCGCAGGGCGCGTATCTCAATCAGATGATCGCACTCGAAACCGGGCTGTCTCCACGCGAGCTGCTGGCCGAGCTGCAGCGAATCGAGAGGGAGGCTGGCCGAGTGCGCACGGTTCATTGGGGGCCGCGCACGCTCGATCTCGATATAGTGCGTTTCGGTGATCAGCATATCCATGAGCCCGATCTCGTGATTCCACATCCCCAGCTCTCCCATCGCGATTGGTGGCAGCGCGAGCTGGCCGAACTGGGGGCGACGGAATGAGCACGAGCAACGGCGAGGGCGCACGCATGACGATCCGCGACTTCCAGGAGCGAAAGAATCGCGGCGAGAAGCTCGTCGTCGTGACAGCATACGATGCGCTCTTTGGAAGACTCGTCGACGAGAGCGGTGTCGACGCGGTGCTCGTCGGCGACTCGCTGGGCAATCTGCTCGCGGGCTACGAAACGACGCTGCCCGTTACTCTCGACCAAATGATCTATCACGCACGGTCCACGCGGGCGGGCGTGAAGCGCGCGCTGCTGGTGGTCGACATGCCCTTTCTCACCTACCAGGTGTCGTGGCGACGCGCACTGGAGAACTGCGGGCGGGTGATGCAGGAGGCAGGCGCGGATACGGTGAAGCTCGAGGGCGCATCGGAAAACGTGCTCGCCGCAGTACGGGCAGTGACCGGTGCGGGAATTCCCGTCATGGGACATCTCGGATTCACTCCGCAATCCGTGCTCGCGCTTGGCGGAACGCGCGTGCAGGCCCGCGATGCGCAAAGCGCGAAGAAGATCGTCGAGGATGCGAAGCGCCTCGAGGAAGCGGGCGCGTACTCGATCGTTCTCGAGTTGGTGCCCGCAAGAGTGGCCGCTCGCATAACGGAAGCGGTGAGCATCCCCACCATCGGCATCGGTGCCGGCGCATCGTGCAGCGGGCAGGTGCTCGTGCTTCATGATATGCTCGGACTCAACGAGGGCTTCAGTCCGAAGTTTCTCAAGCATTACGCGGCGCTCGCCGCGGAAGTACGGAACGCGATCTCGCGTTTCGGCGAAGAGGTGCGCGCGGGAAGCTATCCCGACGACGATCACAGCTTTTAGCGAATCAGTGTCGTGCAGACCGTAGAGCGCATCGAGCCGCTGCGCAAAACGCTTGCGGAGGCACGCGGCCGCGGCGAGAGCATCGCACTGGTGCCGACGATGGGCGCTCTGCACGAAGGACACCTCGCGCTGGTGGATCGCGCCCGCGAGCGCGCCACGTGCATCGTCATGAGCTTGTTCGTGAACCCGCTGCAGTTCGGCCCCGGCGAGGACTTTGCCCGCTACCCGCGCGACCGCGAGCGCGATGCGCGAGTGGCGGCGGCGCGCGGCGTGGACATCCTGTTCGCGCCTCAACCGGATGAGCTCTACCGGGCGGATCGCGCCGTGTCGGTGGTGCCGACGGCGCTCGCTTCGCGCTGGGACGGCGCAGCGCGTCCCGGTCATTTCACCGGCGTGCTCACGGTGGTCGCGAAGCTCTTCAACATCGTCCAGCCGGACGTCGCCGTCTTCGGGCAGAAGGACATTCAGCAGGCGACTCTGATTCGCGCGATGGTGCGCGATCTCGACTTTCCGGTTCAGCTCATCATCGCTCCAACGATTCGCGAGCCGGATGGCGTGGCGCTTTCGAGCCGCAACGCGTACCTCGGCGCCGAGGATCGCACGCGCGCGCGCGTGCTCGCGCGCGCGCTTTTCACAATGCGCGACACATTCGCGGCGGGCGAGCGCTCTGCCGGCGTGATCCAGGCACTCGGCAATTCGGTGCTGCGGGACGAGCCCGAAGTGAAGGTCGAGTACCTCGCGATCATGGATCCCGCGACACTGGAGCCCGTGGAGCTCGCATCACCGGGTTGCATCGTCGCAGTCGCCGCGCGCATCGGCAACACGCGGCTCATCGACAACGTGATTCTGGGCGCCTCGAGCGGGAACGCATGAGCGGGAACGCATGAGCGTGACGGAGATCGAGCTTCCAGCGTGGGCCGTCGCATCTCCCAGGCGCCGGGCGCACATCGCTCGCGTCCATGCACTGGCGCTCTCGTGGGCCGACGCCATGCGAATCGATCGCGACGAGCGAGACGCGTGGAGCGACGCCACGCGATGGCACGATGCGCTGCGCGATGCCGGTGAGGCCGAGCTGCGCGCGCTCGTGCCACAGCTCGACTGGCCGGCATCGCTGCTGCACGGACCTGCGGCCGCGACGCGACTCTCCCGAGATGGCGAGAGCCGAAGTGCTGTTGTCGAAGCGATCTTCTGGCATACCATCGGCAATGCGCGGTGGGACCGTACCGGACGCGCGCTCTACATGGCGGATTTCCTGGAGCCCGGGCGACAATTCGATCGCGACGTGCGCGCGACGCTCGCATCAGCCGTTCCCGGCGACTTCGACGGGACCTTTCGCACGGTCGTGCGAATGCGACTCGGCGAGAAGGTCGCCTCGGGCCCAAAGCTTCGTGCGGAAAGTGCAGCGCTCTGGGAGAGTGTGCAGTGACCAGGCGCGTGGTGCTGATCGCCGCGGGCGTGCTGGCGCTCGTGGTCGTGACGGGCGGTGTCGTGCGCTATCGCGCGTCGACTGAAGCCTCCAGCACGAAGCAGCTTCCCCGCGATAAGCCGCCGTCTCCATCGTCCGATAACGCGTTGCCGGAGCCGAAGTGGGCGTCGGGCACGCGTGTCACCGTCGAGGTGCTCAATGCGACCAAGGTGCGCGGTCTCGCGCGCCGCGCGGCGCTCACGCTGCGCGACCAGGGATTCGATGTGGTCTCCACAGGCACGAACCGCGATGCCTTCGACAGCACGCAGGTGCTCGACCGCACCGGACATCGCGAGTGGGCACTTCGCGCAGCAAAAGTGATGGGCGGCGCAACGGTGCTCGTGCGCCCGGACAGCTCACGCGACGTTGATCTGACCGTGCTCATTGGGGCGTCGTGGCACCCCCCGTCCCAGCCGTTCTACCCGTAGCTGCCCGCATGCCGCGGCAATGTCCTTGCCGCGGCTCTTGCGAATCGCGACCTCCACACCCGCATCTCGCAGCGCACGCGCGAAGCTGGAGATACGTTCGGGCGGCGATCCCTTGAACTCGAGCGCACCGCCCTCGTGCAGCGGGATGAGATTCACGAACGCCCGGCACGAGCGCGCGAGCGCCGCGAGCTGGCGCGCGTGCTCCGGCGCATCGTTCACGTCGCCGAGCATGACGTACTCGAAGGTGACGCGCCGATCGAAGGTTTTCGCCTGCGCGATCACGTCGGCCAGGGGATACTTGATGTTCACCGGCATGAGCTCGCGTCTCAGTTCGTCCGATGGCGCATGGATCGAGATCGCGAGCCGGAATTGTTCCGGACGCTCGGAGAGCGCAACGATCCCCGGAAGCACCCCGACCGTGGATACGGTGATGTGGCGCGCGCCGATGCCAAGACCTTGAGGGCTGTTCAGGATCGTCAGCGCGGTGTCGACGGCGCTCCAGTTCATCATTGGCTCGCCCATCCCCATGAACACGACATTGGTGACCGCGATCGGGGGATCGAGCAGCGTCATCTCGCGCACCTGCGCCGCGATCTCCCAGGCCGCGAGATTGCGCTGGAAGCCCATGCGCCCGGTGGCGCAGAAGGCACACTGGAGCGCGCATCCAGCCTGCGACGAGATGCACAGTGTCAGCCGTCCACCTTCGGGGATGGCGACCGTCTCGATCTCCTGCCCCTCCGGCATGCGAAAGAGAAACTTCTCGGTGCCATCGGAGGAGGTCTGCCGCGCCACGAGCTCGAGGCGCGGAATGGCGAACCGCTCGGCCAAGGCGTTGCGGAATCCCAGCGGCAGGACGGTCATTTGCTCGAAACCCCGCGCCGGCTTTTCCCAGAGATGCCGCAGGACTTGCGTGGCACGGTACGCGGGCTCGCCGGAGGCGGTTGCGTAGTCGCGCAGGCGCTCGAGCGCGTCCGCGGGGGTGAGGTCGAGCAAATTGATGAGAGCGGTCATGGGCCAGCGAGGGAGACGATGCTGCGAATGGGCGCACGCACCTGACTTGTAATCTAACCGCTTCCGACCCTCATCGCCCGACGGAGCGACCTCCCGCGGCACACGAGCGGCTCGCGAATAACTCTCTGTATCGCATACACATATGAAGCGCGAGAGGAGGCAAAAATCGCCTCCGGACGCTTCCCGCGCAGGGGTCGGGAGTGTAGCTTTCGCATCACATTGATGACCATCTCGGAGTTGTCGTGAGCTTGATTTCGACACGGTCGTGGACGCGAGTGAGCGCCATCCTCGTTGCGCGCACCACCCACACCCGGGATGTCGCGCGCACCAGGCACGCAGCCGAGTGAGCTCTCAACGATGGCTGCCGCCCTTCCTTTGGGCGGCCTTCATTCTCATCCTCACCTCGATTCCAGGCTCGCATCTGCCTGCGCTGCCATCGCGCAATTTCGACAAGATCGTGCACCTCGCGATCTATGGCGTGCTGGGATGGCTCACCGTGCGGGCGTGGTCGAGCGGATCGCGAGCCGTGACCGCGGCGCTCGCCATCGTCCTTCTCATCTCCTGCTTTGGCGCACTGGACGAATGGCACCAACAATTCATTCCGCAGCGATCGATGGACATCCTGGATTGGACCGCGGATACGGCGGGAGCGACGATCGGAGTGCTCCTGGCGGTCATGAGCGGTCGCAGACGGGCGGACGCGTGAGCGAGGAGCACACCCTCGCGACCACGTTGCGCACACAGCTCGGCGGCGCACTCCGACGTGAGCACGTCGGCACCACTGTACGGCTCGGCGGGTGGGTGCAGCGGCAACGAGCAATGGGCGGCATC
>DASXQD010000049.1:0-4692 GCA_036493195.1 Gemmatimonadaceae bacterium
TGCTTCCGCTGGCGCTCTGGCTCGCGATCACCGGACAGTGGCTTGCCATCGTGATCGGCGTCGCCGCAATCGTGCTCGCCGCCGAGCTCGGACGTCGGCGCGAGCGTGCGACGCGCGTCTTTCCCGCCAGCACACCGTTCTTCGCGCCACTCTGGGTGGTCGAGCGTGCGATCTGCAGCTGGCTCGCGCTGGGTGCACGCATCTTTCTGGGCGGAGTACCGTACCGGGGGACGATCCTTCACAGCGCCGCTACACCGATGCGGGTGCTGCGGCGGCGCTTTGCGGCGCACGCGACGCAGCCAGCGATGCTTCCGACGCCAACAGTTCCACGTCGATCGGCTTGAATGTCCCATTGTTCGACAGCTCGGCCGAGCACGCCGTGACTCCGACGACCATGTCCACCTCGGCGCGCAGCACGATGTGATCGCCCGCGCGCGAGCGCGGCGGTAGGATGCGCAGCTCGCCGCTCGGTTGAATCTCCACATTCATGAACACGTTGAGCGTCGTCGGAATGGTATCTGGTGCGATCCCGAACGGCGCGAGCGCAGTCGCGAGATTCTCGAAGCAGCTGGGATGATGCGAGGTGGTGCCGTAGATGAGGCGGAAGGTGTCCGGGCTGCAGGGGGTGAGCAGGAAATCATGGCGACCAACGGTGTCCGCCACGATAGTCCACATGGGGCGGCTGCGATTCGAGTAGAGCGTGTGCCCGGTGGTCAGGTAAATGGTGTTCGCGTAGTCGATCGTGCGGCCGGAGGAGAGCCACTCGCGCGAATCATCTGCCGCGAAGGATGTCAGATCGGACACCTGTTCGCCGCGAGAGTCGATGATTTTGAGCAGCTGTCCCTTTGCGATCGTGAGCGCGGCGCCGGTCTGTGGCTCGAGATGCAATCGGGTGAGGTCGGTCATCGCTTGTCCTCGGGTGCGGCATTCGAGCGGTGGAAGGGACAGCGCCAGCTTTCCTCGACTTCGCGTCCCGAATACTGACGGGCTTCCGACCGTTCGCCAAAATCCGCCAGATTCGGATTGAGCGTTCCCTGAAGGGCGATCTCCCGCTCGCGGATGGCGCGCTGAATACGCCGGAATCGCCCCTCGCCGCGCAGTCGACCAAACTGGGCGTGCGGATTGAATACCAGCGTGGGCCACCGAAAGGTTCTCGAGACTCGGGAGCTGTGCGGATGCAGGCCGACGACGAAATAGGCCTGGCCACCGAAGCTGAATGAGAACATCGGGTCATCCGCGTCATCGCTGACGCTCGGATCCCAACCCGCGCCGGGATCGTCGCGCTCGTGAAGGCGCTGCAGCTGCGCCCAGAGCCGTGCCTCGAAGGCCAGCTCCGTTCGCGGTGGACGATCGGGAAAGACCGCGACGAACGCACGCAGCGTCATCGGATCGTGATCGCCGGCGCCGAACTCCCCCAGCTCCGCCGCGAGCGCGCTCGCCGCGGCGCGAGTGCCGAGCGGTGGATAGCCACGAACGATGTGTCCGTGCTGGTGAACCACGCCCTTCCCCACCAGACACGTGAAGCTCGCATCGTTCACGAAGCTCGCGAATTCCCGCTCGATCTCGCCTGCGCCGATCATCTTTGGCAATCCTTCCCCGTTCGCTCTTCCGCTTGGTATGCCGTCACGTTCCCCGGGGGAACGGACCACCCTGCCAATGCACGATAAAGGCCGCCGAGCGCCGGAAATTCGTGGCGGTCAGGTTGGCTCAATCGTTCTTACAGATGAGGCTCCGCAACAAAGTCCGCTACCGAACGAACGGATGAGCGATACCGCTCCTGCATCCACGTTGAAGGGCTACATCCCGACTCTGGACGGTTGGCGAGCGATCGCCATCCTCGGAGTGATGGCGAGTCACGCCGGCCACAGCTATTCAGCCGCGCTCGGCCGCGAGAGCATCTTCGATCGGTTCGCCCTTGGAACACACGGAGTCAACCTCTTCTTCGCGATCAGCGGATTGCTCATCACGTCGCGATTGCTCGAGGAGTGGGACAGCTCGGGGAGCATCTCGCTGAAGCGGTTCTACATTCGGCGGGCATTTCGCATTCTCCCACCGGCGCTCCTCTATCTCTCCTGTGTGGCGCTGCTGGGCATTCTCGGCTTGCTTCCGGTCGTGCGCGAGGAGCTCGCGGCCGCCATGCTTTTTTTTCGCAACTATCTGCCTCCGATCCTCGGCGCGCAGGGAGCGGGATTCTTCACCTCGCACTACTGGTCGCTCGGCGTCGAGGAGCACTTCTATCTCTTCTGGCCCGCGTTGCTGCTCTTCGCGGGCCGGAAGCGCGCGCTCCCCGTGGCGATCACGATCGCGGTGCTGATTGCCATTTGGCGACACTTGGAAGCGTGGCGCGAGATCATGCTCTACAACGCGATTCAACCGACGTATTTTGCGCGGTCGGACACACGCATCGACTCGATCATGTGGGGCGTTGTCGCAGCGCTGGCACTCTCGCATCCCGAAGTACGCGCGCTGATCGAGCGATATCTTAGTACTATAGTATATCTCGCATTCATGATGCTGTATGCTGTGATCACGTATCGTTACGGCACGCGTCCGACGTTCTGGGAAGCGTCAATTGTTCCCGTGCTCATCATCGGCACGGTGCTTCGCCCACGCAGCACGCTGGGTCGCGTGCTGGAGAATCCCGTGATGCGATGGATCGGAAGACTCTCCTACAGTCTCTATCTCTGGGAATTCTTCTTCGTCTATTACCCGGGTGTGCCTACGACACTTGGAGTGTGGCAGAAGTTCCCGGTGAATCTGATCGCTGCGGTCGCGTGCGCGGCGGCCAGCTACTATCTGGTGGAGCGCCCGCTCATTCGTGTGGGACACCGACTCGCGCCGGCGATGCCGCGCGATGCGATGGATCGTGCGAGCCTGCCGGCTCCGGCGATTGCGGCGGCGTAGGGTTCACTCGCGCGTCGAGCCCAGTGCGCGCACAGCCGCAGGTAGCCCTTCCCTCGCGCTCGGATACTTCGGCGACCATTCCGAATTCGTCTTGAGCTTGCGGTTGCTCATCCGCTGCGATCGCGAAAGAAGCTCGATTGTCTTGCCGCCGAGCATCGTCATCATCTTGGGCATCGGTCGCGGCACCTTGATTCCCGCGGCTGCTGCGAGTGTGCCGAGCCATTCGCGTCGGGTGAGCGGGACATTGTCGCACATGTTATAGGTTCCCGCTGGCGCGCCGACCAGGGCGACGACCGCACTCGCCGCATCTTCGTGCGAAATCGACGACCAGTACGCGCTCGGCGAGCCTGGCACTGGCGAGAGTCCCTTTCTCGCGGTGGCGATCAGCTCACGCAGCATTGCGTCAGGCCCGTAGAACGAAGCGAACCGGAGGATGACGCCCTCGCCGCCTGCTTCCGAGAAGCGCATCGCGACGCGCTCTGCGTCGAGAATGGTGCGGTTGTACGGCGCTGGACGCACCGGCCAGCTTTCGTCGATCCAGCGATCGCCGCCGTCCTGGTAGATGGGCGCGAAGGACTCCTGCATGAATCGCCTCACCCCTGCCGCGCTCGCGGCTCGTGCGAGCGTCGCCGACCCCTCGCGCCGAACACGATCGTTTTCCCTCCACGACCATGGAAGCAGCATCTTCATCGCCGACGCGGGCATGTGCGTCGCGAGGTTGATCACGACATCCATCCCCTCGAGCGCGGCGCGCGCGGCAGTCTCGTCGAAAATGTCGAGCGCGATCGCGCGGGCGCCGATCGATTCGAGTTGTCTGCGCTTGGCCTCAGAGCGCGCGAAGGCGGTGACCTCGTGTCCGCGGGCGATGAGCAGCGGAACCGCGTGCACGCCCACGACACCGGTGGCTCCCGTGACGAAGATGTTCCGCCGTGGTGCCGGCACCGTCACGCAATGCTCTCCTGGAGTCGATTCCTGGAGCGGTCATCGCTGAACGCTTCGCGATCTGCGATGCTGTCGCGCAGGAGCTGCTCGTGCTCCACATCGAGATCGACCTTCGTGATGTCGGGACGGAAGAAGAGTGCGATGGTCCAGTCGAGCACGATCCGGAGCCGGCGATCCCAGCGAGGCATCTGGAGCAGGTAATAAGTGCGCCGGAACCACCAGGCGATGAAGCCCGTGAGTCGCAAGCCCATCACCTGCGCCACGGCGCGCGAGTGGCCCAGCGACGCCATCGTGCCGAGCATGCGAAAGATGAAGGGCTCGGGCTGGCGATTCTGCACCACGGCGGCGATGTTGCGCGCGAGTTGCTTCGCCTCGCGAACGGCGTGTTGCGCCAGCGCTGGATATGGTCTGCCGTCCGGCCCCGGAATCGATGCGCAATCGCCGAGCGTCCACACCGCGGGATGACTGGTGCTGCGCATCGTGGCGTCGACGGCAATGCGCCCTTTCGCATCGCGTGCCACGCCGATGCGGTTGACCGTGACGTTCGGAACGATTCCCGCAGCCAGCACGATCGTGCTCGCGTTGATGATCTCGCCGTCGATGTGCACGCGCTCCGGCTCGATTCTGCGCACCGGCGTGGAGGCGCGAAGGTCGGCGCCTCGCTTCGTGAGCACACCCGTGGCAATGGAGGCGAGCTGCTGGTCCACTTCGGGGAGGATGCGCGGAGTCGCCTCGAAGAGATGGAAGCGAAGCTCGTCGCGGCGAATGCGCGGATAGAAACGAAGAATGTTGTCGGCGAATGCGGTGAGCTCACCGAGCAGCTCGATGCCGACGAGACCACCGCCG